>CAYZKE010000009.1:0-21954 GCA_964478505.1 uncultured Loktanella sp. | reverse complement strand
CGACTACATCATCGCGGTGCATGAGGACCGCGATCACCCGCATGCGCATCTGGTGTTGAACCGCCGCTCGCAAGAGGGTGAGTTCTTCTATTTGGCGCGCAACCACCGGTTCAACTACGACGACTTTCGCTTGGCGATGGTCGAGGAAGCGGAAAAGTATGGCGTGCGGCTGGAAGCCACGCGGCGGGTTGATCGCGGCGAGGTACATTACCCTCCCCGCACTCGCGAGATTTATGCCGCCAAGGAAGAAGGCAGGACGCCAATGGAGCGTGAACGTGTGGGCAAAGATCTGACCCGCACGCTTGCCGAGATAGCAAACACCAAAATCATGTTCCACTCGCTGGCTGCCGAGGCGTCCTCTGAGAACCGCGAGGATATTGCCGAAGTGCTGTTCCGTGCGGGGGAGGTTTTGGCAAAGGGTGGTCACGTTGAAACCGCAGGAGGCATTTACATGGCCGAAGATGAGTCATTCGAGTATCTGCGCAGCCGTTACGCGGAAAAGGTCGCCAACATCACAAACCTGATCGCGGCAAAGCCGGATGCGGAGCGGCCCGCGCTGGAGAAGTCCCTCAACGCAATTCAAGGGCGGGTGCAGCATATGCAGCCGCTCGGGCTACGGTCCAATTCCCTCTCGGAGGTCCCGTCAGAAGGTGGAGTCTATTCTGAGGCCAATATTCAACAAGGCCAGTTGGAGCGTCTATCTGACCCACGGGTGTGCGCCCGCGTCGATGCGGCGTTGCGCGGCACGGGGATCAGCACAGCGCAAGTTGTGGCTCGCATAGAAACAGGAGCGCAAAACGCGGCCCTTGAGCATCAATGGATCGCGGATGACCTGTCCAAGGTGGCCGAGGCGAAGGATCTGAACCTTGAGCGCCGTGCGGATTTGGAACAGGCGCGGGATGTTCTCAATGATGTGCATGTGCAGCTGGGGACCATGTTGGAGCGGGAGGGCGTTCTGCGCCGTGACGGGGTCATTGAAGACGCCCGAGAGGTGCAGGCGCATGTGACTGAGGCCCAGATTGAAACGACTGCCAATGCCGTTCGCATCGAGACTCGAATTGAAGCCGGGACTAAAGATCGGGACGAAGCGGTGATCGAAAGCCGTGCCGTAGAGCGTTTGGAGGACGAACAGCGGGACTATCTGCGCGACCATCCAGAGCTGATTGCACGCCCGACCGATGTGATCCGCACGGATGAGGAGGGCAGGGCGGTAATCGTAGATCAGGCCGCTGCAGACCGGATCATCATTGAGGTTGAAGCGGCGCGTTTGGGTGCGCACAGCAGCACACCAATCTCCGTTTCCGTCGCGCGCGATCTACAGACGCGATATCCTGATATGCCCGAGCAGTTGGTGGAGGGTCTCGGCGACACATACGCGCGCGTCTATGAAGCGCGGGGCGCGGAACGAGAGATACGCCTTACGGAGCGCGAGACAACTACGATTGAAACTCCCGAACTGTCCCGGGCTCTCGTCCATGAACGGGCAGGGGAGTTGTCGTCGCCCTTTGAGACCGAGGCCGATCGCGAGGCCTTCCGCACCGAGGTGGCGCGGGTTCTGGACGCGGCGCAGCTTGATCGCCTGAAGGAGGGCGACAGCGACGCTTTGGAAAATGTCATCGAAGATCGCCTCGACCGGCTCTATGCCGCAAAGGTCTATTTGCAATCGGATGCGGCAACCGCAAACTCGGATGCGTTGCGACAGGTTGTCGATGAGCTGGCAGACGTTGAAGTCGAGAGACACCGGGCGGCGGACGTGGACGGCGAGACAGAGCGGGGCCAGGTCCATTGAGTGGATCCATGGGCAGGGTGCGGATTGCCATCGGGGTGGTTCTCGTGACTTTGGTGGCAGGCGCGATAGGCTACACCATTGCCTCGGCTGTGCTGACCTTTAAGGCCCTCGGGTTCAGCGCCGATATCGACTTTGGATATATCGCGCAAAATTACCTCTGGATCAGAGACAGACGGCCTGATGATTTCCAACTGATCAACCTGATCATCGGCGGTGCTGCCGTCGCCGGGCTGATGATGAGCCTTGCCATGTCTGGGTCCGCCCTTACGCGCTTTGGTCAGACCCATTGGCAAAAGCGCGGCGAGATGAACGCCAACGGGTTCTTTGGCAAGCCGGGAACCGGGTTTATTCTGGGCAAACTGGGCGGCCCGAAATCCCGCGGACGCTACATCACCTCTAAGGTCTTTCCCCATGCGCTGATCGTGGCACCAACGGGGCGCGGTAAAACCAGCGGCTTTGTGATCCCGAACTTGCTGACATGGCAGGGGTCTGCCGTCACGTTGGATGTAAAGGGCGAATGTTTTGAGGCGACAGCGCGTCACCGTGCGGCACAGGGCGACAAGGTCTACCGCTTTGCGCCCACCGACTGGGAGGGCAAGCGCACCCATCGCTACAATCCGCTGCTGCGCATCTATGAGCTGAAAGACCCCGCGCGTCAGCAGATGGAATTGCAGCTATTGGCAACCCTGTTCCTGCAAAGCGACAACGATCGCGTTCAGGGTCTTCTGAAGGGCGGTATTGATTTGTTTGTGGCTGCAGGTTTGCTGGCCTTCCAGCGTAAGACGCCCAATTTGGGCGAGATCTACCGGATCGCGGCCTCGGGTGGCAACAAGCAGAAAGAATATGTGGCGCGGGGCCACGAGATCGACAACAAAGCTGCGAAGCTGATATTCACGCGGCTGGCCTCCACCAACAACGACACGCTGACCTCCTATGTCTCGCTTCTGATGACCTCAGGTCTGGATCAATGGCAGAACCCCGCGATTGACGAGGCGACGCAGGTCTCGGACTTTGATTTCCGCACGATCCGCAAAAAGCCCTTTACCGTCTATCTCGTTGTCCAGCCCTTGATGGTAAAGCCGCTTGCTCCGCTGATCCGTTTGTTTTTCTCAGACCTACTCTCGGCGATGCAAGAGAAGGAACCGGGTAAAGATGAGCCTTGGCCTGTGATGATCATGCTCGATGAGTTCAACCGCCTTGGCAAAATGCCCATTGTGGTCGAGAGCATTGAAACCCTGCGTACCTATCGCGGGCATCTCGCCGTGGTCACACAAACCATCCCCGCCCTCGATGAAATCTATGGTGAAAACACACGCCGCGCGCTGCAGGGCAACGCAGGCGTAAAGCTCTATCTCACCCCCTCGGATGAAAAGACCATTGAGGAGCTGAGCAAGGCCGTAGGCAAGACAACGAAGACGGTCATCACGCGATCGCGGTCCATTGGGAAGAATCCGTTCGAGGGGCGCAGTCAGTCCACACGGACGGAAGAAACATCTCTATTGCCTGAGGATGAAGCGCGCCGATTACCGCTCGATGAAATTATCATGGTCGTGGATGCGCAGATGCCAGTACGGGCGAAACGGATCCAGTACTTTGATGATCGGCTGTTTGCGGCGATCCATGGTGCGCAGAGGGGGGAATTGCCGTTTCCGGTGATGCGCGGAGGTGGCGGTAAGGCGCACGGGCCAGATTCTTGCGGGTCAAAGCGGGGCCCGAGCCAAGCTGAAACGATTGCGGAGCCTAATGCGCATGATGAGCGTCTATTTGGCTCAAAAGAGATCAGCTCAGGTATATCTGTGCCGCCCACCAAGAAAAACTCAAAAGCTGTTCAAGCCGTTGTTGAAGAGGAGCAGCGGCAAATGGAAATGAGCTTTGCCGACCAGGTTGAGATGCAAATTGAGGAAATCGATGGTGGCGATAGAGATCGACTCGATACAGTGGTGGATGATTTGGATGGCTTGGAAAGGCAGTTGAAGCAGGGGGAGGGCGTTTCGGGCTGAGATGGGTAAGGCGTAACGCAACCATTGAACGCGCGTAGATCACTGAACCAGTCGTTCGCCGCAGTTGAATTGAAGGCCCGCAGAGCGGACAATGTGCCATATCGCTGCGGCTGCGCCAACGGCCGCTTTAGGCGGCGTACCCAAAGCAGTGATCTTGAAGGACTTTGCGGTAGCTTTAAAGTCTGAACGGGGTTGCGGCCGAAGTGAATATCGCCGACCTTGAGAACGCAGCTATTCTTAGGGCTTAGTTGTTTTGAATCCCACAGAAGAAAAAAGGCTCAGAGAGGCCTATATTGCCTTTAACCGCGAAAAGCGGATGAGGGAGGAGGAGCAGAAGAAGAAGAAGGCGCGTGAGCTCCCTGACCGTTTTGACCTACCGAATGTAGAAAGCGAACACTCGGAGCGGGTACTGCGCATACTTCGTTTCGTCATTGCAAAACAACCGATAGAACAAGATGATCTTGTTTGGTTGGATACTGACGGATCAATTTATTGGACTAAAACACTTCGCTATGCCAATCACGCGAACTTGGCAGCGATTTCAACCAAGGACTGGCTTCGAACAGGTGATGTGTGGAAGGCCGTCGATGCTTGTGGCCAATGGCGCAAAGCCCAGTGTCCCGAAAAGGGACTAGCCATCGTAGAAGAAGCACTCGTTAAGGCAGGCAAAGTCATTAAACCACGTTCAGCCTTATTGACGACTGGCGGCGGCGCCCTTCGAGACCTAGGTCGTCGTGAAGATGCTGTTCGATTTGGAACAGAGGCGCATAGTCTGAAACCAAAAGACTTCGGCCCCTGCACATTGCTCGGCGCAGTCAGCATAGAAATGGGATCGTATGCCATAGGTGCTGAATGGTATGAGAAAGCCGAAGCCCTAGGAGCGAGCCGCATTCATATAGATCGGGAACTGCAGTCGATCCTGAGCGCCGTTTCACCCGAGAAGCGAAGTCAGATCAAGAAAGCGCTGAAAGCCAGTAACCCCTCGCGCTACGATCAGCTTTAACTTGCGGCAGTTATTGTATCCAATTTGGCCTATCAAAGACTCTCTTCTTTGGAGTGGCTCGGCAATAGACAGTTCTGCGCCGTGACAAACCCCGTTCACAACCCAAACAGTTTTGAAGGGTTTTGCCTCATTGGTAATAGCAGCCATTCAAAAGCCCTGCAGCATTCGGAAAATCTGGCTCTCCACAGCCATTCGCCGCATCGGTCTCCAATGGCTGGTTTCACTAGCGTACGATCCTGCCCCCTACCGGAGCGGACCCCCTGAATGGCATACCAGTATGCGACCTCGGACCGAAACGGACCTTGCCGTTGTCTTAGAAAAATAGACCATGTACCTAATAGCCTGTCACCAGCCCACCATAAACTTTTGTAACCTCGCATTCCCACGCGCGGTCGAACCATGTCACGTTGCGCTTGACCTGCTGTTTGATCTCAGGGCTGCCCATGATGTCTGAGGCCTTGTGAGCGTATCTGATAAAGTTGCGCCTCTTACCTGCATGCGTGTACCGACTGCGAAGCTCGCGTTGATAAACCTCAAATGAAGGGACATCCTTTGCCTTCGCAGCGACGAGTTTGGCGTGGATGCCTCGCCGCATCTTGCCCAAGTAAGCATCTAATGAAGAGGGGCGTATGAGGGTGCTTGTGCCGTCGAACGTGAAACCAAGATACTGGATAGGTTTAGTGGATGCGAGAAGCCCAGATTTGAAGTCAGCAGTATCTGTCTTCTTGACCGACATTTGCAGCTTGAATTCGGCGAGCATTTTCTCAACCGAGGCAACAACGTCAGCGGCAGCGCAGTCGGAGGGGAGGGCGACCGCAATGTCGTCAGAGTAGCGACGATATGAACCGCCACGATGCTCGCACCATGCCACCATCTCGCGATCAAATGTGCGGAGGTAGATGTTGGCGTATAGGCCAGAAACAGGTGTCCCTTGTGGAATGCCGAAGGGGTGGCCATGCCTACGGATCAGGCCGTTTTTTCGTCCTTGAACATGCGCAACGAAATCCCGCGGAGTGCAGACCCGACCCCGGCATTTTCGGTTTCGGCCAAGCCGTTCATCAAGGTCGACTATCTCAACCCACGAGTATCGCGTGACGTTTTTCCAGACAGTACCATGATGCCCATCAAGTCGACTTGTGCCGAGCAAATCTGCAACTTCGTCGCGAAGTATTAGATGGTCGAGAGTGTCGAAGAAACCAGAAATGTCCATGGCAATGACCGTGCAGTCGCCCCGTTCGACGATCTCATCAAACAGCGACTTCGCATGATGAATATTCGTGCCACCACCTTTTCGGTAGGCAAGTACATTGCCTGCCGTGCCGTCTTTTGTGAGTGCGCGCTCGTAATATTCATTGAGGTGCGTCGCGTAGGCTTGAAGGTATGCCGCATCCTCATGCCCTGCGAACCGGATCGGACGTGGTTTTTCGACGACCTCCTTTACGATGTCGCCATTCGCATCCCTCTTCCAGTTGCCGTCATCGTCTTTTATGCGGACGTATCTTCGGGCAAGGTCTGTAAACCCCAGCAAGGGCCAGAAGCGATGCGTTTTTGTCTCCTGCGAGAAGTCAATTTCCCGTTCACGGTCGCTCTCACGTAGCGGCAGGTCAAAGTGTCTGTACCGACGTTCTTTTGAGATAGAGCGCAGAACAAAGTTGTCAGATGAGGGATCAAATTCGTCTTCAGATGGTAGGTAAAACCCGGGCATAAATGAATTCCGTTCTTCAAATGCCCGGGCTATTTGACCTAGCTCCCTTCGGACGCTTGCACGTCGTCCAGTACGAGAAAACCTAGCGTGGTATAGTATTACCACATTGTGCATGGAAGGATGCGACATGAATTGGATCACGCCGACCCGGTTGCCGCGCGCGCAGAAGATAGCGCTTGCGGTCCTTAACACTGGTCATCCGGGTCCTATGCCCCGGGGCGATTCACAGATGGGAACTCACGAGAAGTTTACAAGGCCTTAACTGCAAACTTTCTTGTTTTGTTCCCCAGCTCAGAATCTAATATGCGATGTTGGGAAATTTCTAGTACGCTCAGTCCGCTTCCATCAATGGTGCATGATTATGCAGCTCGGTATAGTCTGAATGCATGATGATAGGCTATGCCAGAGTGTCGACCCAGGGACAGTCCCTAGAACGCCAAATTGGCGCGTTGAACGCAGCCAAAGCCGACAAGATTTTTCGAGAGAAAGCGTCAGCACGCACCGTCAAAGGTCGGCCACAGCTCGAAAAGGCCATCGATGCCTTGGGAACAGGCGACATCTTCGTCATCGCCGAATGGGACAGAGCTACACGATCTATGATTGACGGGATCGGTATAATCCAGCGGGTTGCTGAGAGAGCCGCGACAGTGAAGGTCCTGGACAAACCATGGTTGGATTTGACCACGCCAATGGGGAAGGGCATTCTTGCGTTTCTTTCTGCGTTAGCAGAAGACGAGCGAGAACGCATTACTCGTCGCGCGAACGAGGGCCGACAGATAGCGTTAGCAAATGGAACCCAATTTGGACGTAAGCCAAAACTCAGCGACCATCAGCGGCAACTCGCCCGCGAGCGAATAGCCAAAGGCGAAACTTGTCGTGCAATCGCCAAAGATTTCGGCGTG
Source organism: uncultured Loktanella sp. (assembly GCA_964478505.1). GTDB lineage: Bacteria > Pseudomonadota > Alphaproteobacteria > Rhodobacterales > Rhodobacteraceae > Yoonia. The sequence goes on along the minus strand of CAYZKE010000009.1, from coordinate 14,555 downwards.
GCCCATACTACGATCTCAAGACTTGGATAGTCGAACCGAAAGGATTGTTGATCCGTTTGTTGCCAAAACGAGATGCGACCATCAAACACTTGCCAGAAGCCCAGTTTTACTTAGGGTGGAGCGAAAAAAGCACGATATGACACAACGAGTTACAGCATGCGCGCAGGAGTAAATCCGGAAATTCTGGTTTGGGCAAGATTGTCCTCCGGCTTCTCTGAAGAGGAAGCTGCGCAAAAACTCGGGCTAAAGGATAGCACAAAGCAGACAGCGACTGAGAAACTTGAACTGTTGGAAAACGGAGAATCTCAACCAACGCGTAACCAGCTTGCCAAGATTGCAAACGTCTACAATCGACCTCTTTTGACCTTCTATATGGCAGCGCCGCCAGCTGAGGGTCGGAAGGGTGAGGATTTCCGTCAAACCGCTGGCGGAATACCGAAACGAGAGAATGCAAAACTTGATGTATTGCGTCGAGGCGTTCGCGCACGACAAGAAATGGTCCGCAGCATACTTGAAGACGACGACGAGCTGCAGGAACGTTTATTTGTTGGCTCTGTGAGCATGAAACAAGGTGTCGATCATCTGGTTCAGCAGATGGCCAAAGAACTGGATTTTGATCACACGGATATAACCGCACGCAACGGAGACCCCTCTGCCTTATTCCGCCATCTGCGGTCTCAAGCCGAACAGTTGGGTGTTTTCGTGTTGATGCTGGGGGATCTGGGTTCTTGGCATTCTACAATCAGTGCAGATGTCTTCAGAGGGTTTGCCATTGCTGATCGTATGGCTCCTTTCATAGTGATCAACTCCAATGATGCCTTAACAGCTCGCGCCTTTACCTTGGTCCACGAATTGGCCCACCTTTGGCTCGGTGAGAGTGGTGTGAGTGGAGACCCATCTACGGATCAACCGGCGACTGATCACGCTAGGATCGAGCAGTTCTGCAATGACGTGGCTGGCGAATTCCTCTTGCCGGACGATCTGTTTTGGCACGGGTTGCAACGCTTTGATCCAGCCGACCAAGGCGCTGCAGATGCTACAATTTCTGTTATTGCCCAACGATGGTCTGTCAGTGAACCGATGGTGGCTTACCGTCTTCGAAGACGACGCGAGATTACGAACGCCGTTTATCAGGCGCTCTATACTCAATATATAATGCGATGGCAGGCCGCAAAAGCCAAGGAAAAGGCTGAACGTAGTGACGACGTGCGTCTGCCTGACTTAACGATGAAACGGTTTCGGCTCGGAACAGGTTTGTTGGAGTTTGTCCGCAGAACTGTCCGGGACAATGGTATGACGTACACCAAAGCGGCGAAAGTCCTTGGCACGAAACCTGGTGCAGTAGAGCCCTTGCTCCGAAAATTCGAAAACAACCACGGATCGTTTGTCTCTGTTACTGAGAGGCGCACTTGATTCACCTCTTTGACGCCAACACGCTCATTCAAGCCAAAAATGAATATTATCCGCTCGAACATATACCCCAGTTCTGGGAATGGTTGGTCGGGCAGGGCGAGGCTGGCCTGATAAAAATGCCGTTTGAGATTTATGACGAAATCTCAGCTTATGCGGACGATTTATCTGACTGGATCAAGGATGAAGAGGTGAAATCGGCCCTGCTTTTGGACGAGGCCGTTGAACCTGCGCTCCTGCAGGCCGTTATGGAGAACGGCTACCAATCGAACGATCCAGCCTTCACTGAAACAGATGTCGAAAAAATAGGACGCGATGCTTTTCTGATCGCCTATGCAGCAGTTGATCCAGAGCGAGTAGTGGTTACTAAGGAGGCATCCAAGCCTAGCAAGCAACGTGGGAACAGAAAAATACCTGACGTTTGCGACGACATGAACATTTCTTGGACACGGGATTTCGAAGTGTATCGGGCGCTTGGCTTTAGTTTAGCAGGGAAGTAATGTCCGCTTCGCTCAATTGCGCGATTGATGGCACCAATCAGTGCGGGATTGGGCGTTGATTTGAGTCTCAAAATAGGAGTCTCCTTTTTAAGGCAATCTCACAACAAATTTTGGTGTGAGTTCCATTTCGATTGCATCGGTTTGCTTGAGTAAGGTATCTCATGCCTCCTCCCGTTTCATCAGTTCATCTCGAAAGGCTTCGGCCGGGGTCCGATAGCCCAGACATTTGCGCGGTGTCGCGTTCAGGCGGTCGCAAATCGACTTCATATATCGATTTGGGAGCGACAGCAGAGCCGTATCCCGTGGCAGGTATCGGCGCACCCGTTTGTTCATATTCTCGACTGATCCTTTTTGCCACGGGGCCTGTGGGTCACAGAACCACGCTTTGGTGCCCATGCCTTTGTGCAATTCCCGCCAGGACGTGAACTCAAAACCCCGGTCAAATGTGATGCTGCGACGGGCCTCCGGCAAGCGGTAAATCAACAATTTCGCAAGACCTGAAAGACCTGTTGGGCAGCCACGGTGTATCCAGCGTCATCGTCCCGATGGACGGTTTTCACCTTGACAACCGCATCCTGGATGATCTGGGCCTGCGGACCCGAAAGGGCGCGCCCGAGACCTTTGACCTTGATGGCTTCATGACCCTCTTACGGCGATTAGAGCGTGGAGAACCCGACATCTTCATTCCCGTATTCGACCGCAGTCAGGATCTTTCAATAGCGGGCGCACGCCGCCTGACAGCGGACAGGCAGGTCGTCATCATTGAGGGCAATTATCTTTTGTTCGATGAACCAGTATGGCGCGACCTGATGCCGTTTTGGGACCTTTCTATCTGGATAGAGACGCCCGAGGCTGTTGTCCGCGAACGCTGTATCGCACGCTGGTTAGAACATGGCCACAGCGCACAAGCAGCCCAAAGTCGCGCGGAAAGCAACGACATTCCCAATGCAAAAAGGGTTCTGGAAAAACGATTGGCAGCGGACATCACGCTTTAGCGTTTCTTCCTGCGGACCTTACCAACAGCCACACGAGAATAGAAAAGAATTGGATCATCAGATGAGCAATGTACTCGACCAGTTGCGCGACCTGAGCACGGTTGTCGCAGATACCGGTGACGCGGAAATGCTGCGCAAATACACGCCGATTGATTGCACGACAAACCCTTCGATCGTTCTTGCGACTATCAAAGACCCCGCTTCGGCAGCTTTGGTCAGCCGTGAAATTACTGATGGCCGCAAAAAGGGAATGGGCCCTGACGAGATAGCAACCCTTATGACAGTCGCCGTTGGTACAGAGCTTTCGAAACTTGTGCCCGGGCGCGTCTCAACCGAAGTTGACCCCCGGCTTTCCTTCGACACCGATGCATCAGTCGCGCAGGCCAGATGGATTGTCGCTGATTATGCGGCCCGTGGTATCCCAAAAGATCGCATCCTGATCAAGTTGGCTGCCACATGGGAGGGGATTCAGGCTGCAAATATTCTGCAACAAGATGGTATAGATTGTAACCTGACGCTGGTCTTTTCGCGCACCCAGGCGATCGCATGTGCGGACGCGGGTGCATTCCTGATTTCACCCTTTGTCGGGCGCATTACAGATTGGTTCAAGAAAGCCGAAGGTGTCGAAAACTATGCACCTGCGGACGACCCCGGTGTGCGGTCGGTCAAGAACATCTTTGCCTACTACAAGGCACACGACATCAAAACCATCGTCATGGGAGCATCGTTTCGAAATACCTTGCAGATCAAGGCATTGGCGGGATGCGATCGCCTGACCCTATCACCAAAGTTGCTTGAGGACCTCGCGCAGGAAACGGAAGATTTGATACCTGCCCTTGGCCCCGAAGGAGCGACGGTGGAAACGGTCAAGCGGATCACAGAAGCCAACTTTCGTTGGGCTATGAATGACGATCCGATGGCATGCCAGCTTTTGGCGGACGGGATACGGAATTTCGGTGCTGACAATACCGCATTGGTTGAACTCATCTCGTCCAAGGGAGACGAATGAACCAGCAGCGGAGATGGGCCGCAGACAATTTGCGCCAGTTTGGTCAGCGGGGCGAATGACGAACATTGGACCAACCGACGCGGTTCAGATGATATCAAGTTCGATCTGAAACCGTGCCCCGTGGGGGTGCACGTTTTGATGACGAATTGATCCGTTGTTCACTTCGATAGGGCACTTGCTGATCACCAGCCCAAGGCCCAGCCCACCTGGTTTGGAGGATGGCCGCATCAGGAAACGCCCAAATCGATCGGGAAAACCGGGCCCTTTGTCCTTAATCACAAGACGGACCCGATCCTCCATGCATTTGGCGATGATGATCACCTTCTCGCCAGTGCTCTTCGTTGTTTTTCTCATCGTCCACTTCTTGGCGGCTGCGATGAACAACAAACCTTCCCTTAGAAAATGACCCTATTTGGCCCCATAGGCGTTGGCGGCAAGCTCATCGCGCAAATGGCGATGATAAGCGAGTATGTCATCTTTCGACAACGGGTCGCTGAAGTGGTGCGCCTTGGAAAAGCACGCGAAGGTGCGCAGATCCTGAGCGTAGGTCCGGAGCGTGTGGTGTCCGGCGCCGCGTTCATCGCGGCAGGCATTGACCCAAATGATGTGGTCGAGAGGGGGCATGCTGAGCTCCTGAAAAGGGTGTTCAGGCAGGTCAGCACAGGCGGTCAACTGCTTTGAAATCGCTCGCCAGAGCGGTCACGAAAATGGGACCTCCGTATGTTTATCTTGGGCAGTTTGGTACGCGCCTTATGCCATTCGCGGCGCCATGTACAAACTCACACAATGGGCTCTTCGGTTGCATTAGCTGCACGGCGCACGAATGGCTGGAATAGGATGAGCCGACCTTCGCTGCGCAGCGCATGAACTGGTAAGATGCGGGACAAACCGGACTTGTGCACGCGCAGCTATTGCTGATGCAGCATTTGCTCGCAGTTGCAGTGTCGTCTATTTGGCAGTGCAGCATATTTCGCCAAACCAGTCGTTTAAACAGATCGAATTCGGCCGATCGCCAACCGGCTCTTCAATCAGGTGATTTCCGATCATTGCACCTGGAACGAGTTCGTCTTCCGACCTGTTTACCCAGCCAGCCTGTGCCTAGATATTGCCAAATACGCCTCACCGAAACTCTAGTCCTTCGTGATAGCTGCAACGAAGTGGTTGCCCATCCAATCTTAAGGGCCTGTCTTAAACTCCAGCACGTAGATGCATTGCATGAGATTGCCTTAGCTCGACGCGTAAATGGCAAGAAAAGCGTTTGTTGCACTTTTGGCTCTTGTGGAAATCGTGGATTTATCAATGCGTTTTTGGACGCCGAACAATCGGTCATTCAAAATGCCGGTGAAAGACAGTTGAATAAATTGATCTGCAGCGAGATCAGAGTCGGCGACTGTAAGATCCCCCATCTGGCACCGCTCCGTCAAGTAACGCGCGAGGATGCGCCTTACCCGTGCTGGTCCCGATTTGAAGAAAAGTTCCCCGATCTCAGGGAATCTGCCAGCCTCGGCAACGCAAATTCGGTAAAGCCGAATATAAGCGTTCGAGAACACGAGACCGATCAAAGAGTTGCTGAACATCTGCAAGGTTTCCTCTACGGGTCCCTGCTTTCGCAATAGCTTTTCTAGGTCTTCGGCGAGCATCTCGCATTCTCTCGACACGACTTCGGTAAAAAGATCTGTCTTGCTCGGAAAATAGGCATACAGTGTTGCTTTCGAGACACCAGCAGCATCTGCAATCTGATCCACACGTGCACCTGCAAGCCCGTGCTCAAAGAAGACCTCGCGCGCGCCATCGACGATATTGCCAAGCTTTTCTTCACGCAACACACCTCTCCCCAGATCAACTCCCGTCGCTTCAGCCTATGTTGCAAACTGCGCAACGGCAATGATCACGCACATATTGCGCATGGCAAGAAGCGGAACGGTGTGCAGTTTTTTTGCGATGGTTGCGCTGCACGCAACCATCGCAGATTTAGGCAGGTGAGACTTCGCCAGAGATCGCTTTTTCGCGCTTGGGTGGGCGAATTCGGAAAAGCAGCGCATAAAGGACCGGGACCAGTACGAGGGTCAGGATCGATGCAAACGCCAGACCGCCCATGATCGTGACAGCCATCGACGCAAAGAATGCATCAGGTAACAACGGCAACATACCAAAGATCGTCGTTCCTGCCGCCAAAACCACTGGTCGTAGCCTGCTGACAGAGCCATCCATGATCGCCTTGTAATCCGCGATTCCTTTGGCGCGTTGCGCGTCAATCTCTTCGACCAGAACAATCGCGTTTTTCATCAACATGCCCGACAGCGACAGAAAGCCAAGCAAGGCTGTGAAGGTGAATGGAAGCCCCGTGAACAAAAGCCCCAGAACCATGCCGGTGACCGACATCGGCACCACAAGCCAAAGGATCAGCGGTTGGCGCAGTTTGTTGAACATCAGGATCGAAATTGTCAGCATCACAAGGAAACCCAAGGGCAATTGTTTGCCAAGTGAGGCCTGAGCATCAGATGCGCTTTCAAACTCCCCGCCCCATGCCATTGCATAGCCAGGTGGCATCGTGATGGCCTCAATTTCTGCGCGCACGCTTCGGAACGCTTCATCTGCGGTGAGGTCACCACGTGCGCCGCCCAAAGCGGTGATCGTGCGTTCACGGTCCCGGCGCAGGATCAATGCCTCGGAGAGATGCGTCTCAAAGCTTTCTACGAGGCCAGACATTGGCACGTATTGCCCACCGCCGTCCGACCACACTTCAAGGTCACGCAGCCCTTCAACGCCATTGCGCTCGTTTTCGGGAAGGCGCAGGATTAGTGGAACTTCTGTGTCACCCTCCCGCAGGGTGCCGACCCGCAGTCCCGAGGTGCCGTATTCAATCGTATCAGCGATGGCCTGCCGACTGGCACCCGCAAGGCGCATGCGCGCTTCGTCGACGACCGGATTGATGGTAATTTCGCGTTGGCGCCAATCTGTGCGCGGATCTGTGATCGTGCCAGCGTCACGGTAAACCGCGATCGCTTCATCTGCCAATGCACGCAGGACAAGAGGGTCTGGCCCCGAAAAGCGCACGGCCACGTCCGCACCTGCCGGGGGACCAAAGACCAGTTCATCGACCCGCACCAAGGCATTGGGGAATTGTGGTGGCAAGGACTGGCGAAGATTCTCGGCCAAAGCAGGGATTTCAGCAGCATCAGCGACACGCACGATCAGCTGACCGTATGATGCAGTCGCCTGTTCGGGATTATAGGTCAACATAAAGCGGCTGGCACCGCGGCCGACCAATGTGGCAACATCTTGCACGCCTTCTGTCCCAAGCAGGATTGTTTCCAGCCGTTTCATATCTTGATCCGTGGTTCCGATATCGGTCCCTTGCGGCAACTGATACTGGACATAAAACAGCGGTGTCGTGGATGCGGGGAAAAATGCCTGCTTGACCTGACCGAACGCCATCAATGACACAACGGTGATGCCGACGACGGTCATGACAACGAACAACCGTGACCTGAGCGCAGCCCAAAGAATACCGCGATAAACCGAATAGAACGCACCCTTGTAAGGATCGTCAGAGATGTTCTTTGGCGCGCGCAGCAACAGCGCACCCAGGTAAGGTGTGACCGTGACGGCAAGAATCCAGCTCAAGACCAAAGAAATGCCAATGACAGCAAAAAGAGAGAACAAAAACTCGCCCGTTGCGTCCGGCGACAGCCCGATACCCGAAAACGCCATAATGCCAATGATCGTTGCACCGAGCAACGGGATCGACGTGGCGGTTTCGGTCTCTGACGCCGCCTGTTGCGCGGACTTGCCCCGTGCCATGCCGATCACCATACCTTCGGTGATGACGATTGCATTATCGACCAGCATCCCCATTGCGATGATCAATGCACCAAGGCTGATGCGTTCCATTGGAATGCCGAAAATCGACATGAAAAACATCGTCGCAAGCACCGTCAGCGCCAAAGTAGACCCCACGACGATGCCCGCGCGCCATCCCATTGTCAGCATCAGCGCACCAATAACGATAGCAACGGATTGTCCGAGACCCACCAAGAAATTCGAAACAGCGGCATCCACAACCTTGTGTTGCTCGTAGATTGGCGCAACATCGACCCCCTCTGGAAGCTCCGCGATCAGAACAGCCAACCGTTCATCGACAAGATTTCCGACTTCGACCACGTTACGGTTCGTCAAAGCTGACACACCCAAGGTAAAGGCACGTTCACCATTGTGGCGGATGATTTGATCAGGTTGCTCTTTCTCGGCGCGCGTCACGCTGGCGATATCGGCCACAGCGATCTGGCCGACCTCTCCCGGGGCACCGAGGCGAAGCGCCTCAATGCCGGTCACTGTTGCGTAGCCTTGCGGCACGGACACGCCGACACGTGCTGGGCCTTCCGTGATTTCACCGTCCGCGAAAACACGGTTCTCGTCAGCAATAGCGGCCAAAATCTGGTTTGGTGGCAGTCCGAGACTGGTGAGACGCGATGACGGAATCGCGACGGTGATTTCCTCTTCGGTCAAACCTTGGATTTCGACTTTCGCCACCCCGTCCACAGACACAAGACCGCGCCGCAGAAAACGTGCTATTTCGCGCTGCTCTGATGGGGAATAACCGTTGGTGGCGACTGCATAGAACATGCCGTAAACATCACCAAAATCATCGTTGATGATGGGTTCACGCGCACCTGCGGGCAAGTCGCCGCTTAGGTCGCTTAATCGTCGTCGCATCTCGTCCCAGACCTGCGGCATCTCATCTGCGCCAAAAGTATCTTCGATTTCGACAGTTATCTGGGACATGCCGGGCGTCGATTTGGATTCGATCCGGCGCAGTTGCTTCATTTGCTGCAACGCACCCTCAATGACTTCCGAGACCTGCTCTTCGACCTCTTCGGCGGTCGCACCCGGGTAAGGAACAAACACCAGCGCGGTTTTGAGGGTAAAGCTCGGGTCTTCAAGTCTGCCAACGGTACCCAGACCCCATATTCCGCCAAAGACGCAAAAGAGTATGGCCAACCAAACGGTGACAGGGCGGCTGATTGAGCCTGCTGCGAGAGACATTGCCATTTTGATATCCTATGATGCGTCTGGACGGACGATCATGCCGTCGATCAGTTTCCACCAGCCGCCTGAAACAACGCGCTCACCCGCCGTAAGCCCTTCAAGCACCATGATCGCATTTTCGCGGGGAAGCCCCAGACGCACCATGCGCGGTGCGACTGTTTGCGTAGACCCGTCAAAAATCCAGACCCGCGGTTCTGGCGCGCTGGTCGTATCAACCGCTGACACCGGTACAAGGACGCCGCCTGTTTCGCCTGATACCTCAAGCCCTGCGGTCACGTTTGCCGTCATTCCGGGCAGAAGGCGCGGGTCGGGTTCACCCGCGATTGCGAATTCAACCACATAGGTCTGGGCAATCGGATCCGCTTCGGTCACGAACTCGCGCAGGATTAACCCCGCCTCATATCCGGGTGCCGCAGGGAATGTCGCCGTGATGCTGAAATCTGCCGCGCGGGTGCGCGCCAAAGCGGCGACCTCTTCGGGCAGCGAGATATAAACGCGCATCTCGCTGACGTCCTGCAACCGGACGATCGGCGCTGCCGGTGTCGTATTGGAAAAAGCCTCGGCAAAAATGCGACCGACCAACGCGTCAAACGGCGCTTCAATCATGGTCTGTGCCAACCGGCGTTCCGCTTCGCGCAAGGCGACCTCAGCCTGCGCAAGCTGCGCCTTGGCAGAGTCGAGCCGCGCTTCCGATCCCGCGCCGCGATTAGCAAGCTCTTCGGCCCGTTTGAATTCACTCGTTGCCAAATCGAAAGAGGCCTGCGCACGCGCAACTGCCAATTCAAAATCAGCGACATCAAGGCTGGCGATCAATGCGCCTTTCTCCAGCCGGTCTCCGGCGGAAACCGGGAGTTCCAGAATTTGTCCCGGAACTTGGAATGCCAGATCAACCACTCTCAGCGGTTCCAACCGGCCCACAAAGACACGCTGCACGTTTGCGCTCGCAGAAACGGCTTCCGTCAGGGGCACTGTCACTGCTTCGGGAAAAGCGGTGTTTGCCGCCTGTTCCTGCGCTATGGACACAGTTCCAATGCATCCTAAGAGTACCGCCATCAGTCCCAAAGAACGGGTGGTACGCATGAAGGTCTTAGCGTAATTCATTGATCATACTCTCAAGTCGGTGTTGCATTTTTTCTCGTGTGTCGTTGTCATACGGTGGCATCCCCAAAAGGTTTTGAAAACGCAGCCCGTCCAATGCGGCAAGGATAATGTGGGCACCGATGGGATCAGTGGTTTCAGAGGTGATCTTGCTCTGGTCACCCTCAATCACAGTGCGCAGCGGATCGAGAAATTCTGGGCTTTCAGCAGCCGCCGCAAGGATGGCCATTGACAGGTTTTCCTTGAGATCACTGCATGCAGCCAGCGAATGCAAATGGCCACGCAAGGTTGGGTGCGGTCTATCCTGGTCAACGTCGCGCATATTTACGAGGTGCTCGTCGATCATATCACGAAGAAGGGCCGAAAGCAGTGCCTGCTTTGAGGGAAAATTATAGAGCACGCCGCCCTTGCTCATCCCGATCTGACGCGCAACGGACTCAATTGTGAGCTTGCCCGCACCCTCGCGCGCCGTCACTTCGCGCGCGGCAGTCAGGATCTCAGAAGATGCGTTACGGGATCGTTTCAATTTAAATCCTCTGACCAAATGGTCGGTTTCTGTACTGAAGGGTCAGTTAACCCAGTATGTAAGAGTGTCAAGTGACAGAAAGCTAAACTCGCTCACATTTGTTTGTCGGGGCGGTGGACGGCAGAGAGTCTTGGCTCGCGCAAACTAGATGATGTTAGTTATACGGCCAATTAGACTTTTGGGATCACACCAACAGAAAGTGGAAGAGGCCCTTTGCGACGGGTTTTCCCTCATCATCAAGCCAAGCGGTGGTTTCGACGCTCGCGATGCGCCGCCCCCTGCGCAAGATCGAGGCGCGCGCGTTCAATGTGCCCGGCAACCCGGGCCGTAGATAGTCAACGGTTAGATTGACTGGTTTTGGTGGCGGTGAATTCAGATCGCCCAACACGGTCAGCGAGGCGATAGCTTCCATAAAGCTGGCGATTATTCCGCCATGATATGTATCAAGCATGGGGTTACCTATATGCCGCTGTTCGAAAGGCATGATTGCCAAGATCTGCATGTCATTCACTTCGGTCACCGAAAAGCCCAAGTGACGAAAGAATGGTACACGATCGCAACGCGCCTGTATGTCCAAAAGCTTCATGCGCTGGGGCCTGCTTTCTTCATTGTGTCGAACAAACTGCCTTTGCCGCGCGTTATGGCAAAGGTCGCTGATCCGCGGGCGACCTCTTCGCAATCGCCGTTGTCAAACCAGACTTTCCCGCTGCCAAACGCGATGTGACGGGTTTTCCGGTAACATTCCGCAAAAACGACGACATCGGCACGCGAACTTGCCGGGCGCAGATAGTCGACACGCAAATCCAGGGTTGCCATCGTCTGGATGTCGTCAACGGCCAGAAAATTGGCCAACCCGAAGGTACTATCCAGCAGTGCAGTCAGGATGCCACCGTGCAGTATCGTTTTTGCTTCATCCACACAGAAATCTGGATTGAACGGCATCCTGAGCTGAACGCCTTTCTGGTCGGCGCGTTCGATTACCAAGCCCATTTCGGATATTAATCCTTTGGCTTGCGAAACCCACATTCTCGCGATCATAGCTGACTTTTCTACATCTTTTGTCGAAGTCATCCGAAGCACGCCTCTCTTAGTCGCAGGGAACGTCCTGTGCAGCCAAAGGTGCATCTGGAACAATCACGCGGGCCGGGCTGGCCTTTTCTACGGCGGTGCGCAGGCGAGACATGATTGCAATCGCTTGCGACGCGTCGTCTGCGGATATCCCGAGGTCCGCAAAATTCTGCATGACAACCTGATCAGCGGCTTTGAGAATTTCGAGACCGTACGTGGTGGGACGCAAGACGATGCGGCGCTCATCCTCGGGATCACGCACCCGCTCTATCACACCAAACCCAGCCATTTTCTTGGCGAGCGGCGACAGGGTGTTGGGTTCTACACCCAGACATGCTGAGAGGTCAGACAGCGACATACCTTTCTGCGCAGCAAGGGCCTTCAGCATCACGTATTTTGCGTAGGTCAGCCCCGTATCCGCAAAGGCCGCCTGATAATACCGGCCAAAAGCATGGTGGAGTTGGTAGACCTGAAAACAGGCCATGTTGTCTAAATCGGAGATCTTTTTCATACACTCTATGTACCGCATGGGTTGACAATGGAAAGCAGAACACGACATTAACGCCTCACTGCTTCGTATCCGAAATATTCTAATCCGAAAGGAAATACAATGACCCAGTTCAATCGACGTAACCTTCTTAAAGGTGCAGCAGCACTGCCCGCAGCCGCGCTTGTTACGGGTGCAGCTCCTGCACTGGCGGCGGGCCACAGCGCAACCGCTGGCGCCGCGCTTTATTCAGCGCCCGTTGGAAACTATCGCATCACCGCTTTGCTGGATGGCATTGCACCACTAGGGCGGGGTTTCTTCTTTGGCAGCGACGCAATTGATCCGCTGATGGCAGAAGTCGGGATTGGCCCCGATGCCTTGCCTGCACCTGTTTCTGCGTTCTTGCTGCAATCTGATGACCGCACAATTCTGATCGACGCCGGAATGGGCGAACAGGAACTGCTGGGTCCGGGCTTTGGCGGTGTCACACCAGGCCTGGCGGCCGCAGGTGTCGCTCCAGAGGATGTTGACCTTGTTATCCTGACCCACGCGCACCCCGATCACCTCGGTGGTCTGATCCGTGATGGCTCTGCAGTCTTTGCGAATGCTGAACTGGCCGTTGGAGAGGTCGAAGCAGGCTTCTGGACGGACGCTGGCATGATGGCGCAAGCACCGGAAGAATCGCAGGGGTTATTCCAATTGGCCCAGACTGTATTTGACGCCTATGGCACACGGATGACACGCATCGCCGACGGGGCCGAGGCCGCGCCCGGTTTGTCCATGATGCTGTCCCCGGGCCACACGCCGGGGCATTCGATCGTGCGGATTGATGGGGGTGACCGTCAACTTATGATGATTGCTGACACATTGCATTCGGCAGATGTTCATACAGCGCTGCCCGATGTTGGCTTCGGTTTCGACAGCGATCCAGTTCAAGCGGCAGCGTCGCGTCGTCGCATCTTTGACATGGTCGCAGCTGACAAAATGCTTGTCGCTGGCAGCCACGTCCACTTCCCCGGCTTTGGCCGTATCTTGACGGATGGCGATGCCTATCGCTACGTCCCTGCAACCTGGATGTGATTTGAATGGACCAAGGGTTCCGGTTGGTGCTCTTGGACCGTCTCATTCTTGTGGCGCGCCCGAACGCAAACGGGCGCGCTTCTTTCATCCTGCGATATGTTATGTGGAACCACGCAACCGTTGTATTCCGGCAAGCTCTGCGGCGAGGTCGGCGTGTCCCGGCTTAATATCTTGGCCCTAGCCGCAGCGCCCTGAAGCTACCCTAGTGGTCGCTATCTGTGGCCATTTGAGAAACAGAACCTAATAGGTAAGAGGCGTAGGCTAAGAAAATCCGCCTGGACGACTTAACTTGCGCGACGCCTCTCAATGCCTTCACGTTCGTAGAATACTGCACGCGCGCGGCCTGTAGACTTTGCCCTATAGAGTGCCTCATCTGCATGACGGATCAACTCAGTAAGGCTCTGACCGGGCAATGCCATAATGCCGCCCACGGACATCGTCAGATCAAAGCTGGGCGGGTCTTCGTCAAGGTCTCCTGCGGTGTCAATCGTTATTGGACCGCAAATGCGGGCAGACACGGCCTCTGCTTTCTTTCTGTCTGCATTTCTTAACAGCACTGCGAATTCTTCACCACCAAGCCTTCCGACAATGTCTTCAGCGCGCACATTATCAGACAAATGATTGCTTACGGTGCGTAAACTGATGTCTCCTGCAAAATGGCCGTAAGTGTCATTTACAGCCTTGAAGTGGTCGACATCAATCATCAAGACCGTCGAATGAGGGTGTTCAGCGAGCGCTTTGCTCGCGCGTTCCAAAAAAGTCTGTCTGTTTGCCAAACCTGTCAACTGGTCAGTTTCGGCAAGGTATTGAAGTCTTTCCTTCAACTTACGTTGGACGCCCATCGTACTCATGACGAAGAAGACAAAGGGTGCCCCAAGGACAATCGTCATCAGGGGATCGATCAAAGGGTGGTCGCGTATCAAGTCTTGCATCGCGTTACCGACAGTTTGATCAATCGCAATATATGCCAACAGCAATATCGCAACCTTAAGAATGAGATCAATAACGCTTCGCGGCGCAACGATGTCGACAATTTTTTCCATGCAGTACCCTTCGGCCTGCGGTTCTACTGCCCAATCATTAGAAAAGGCCTAAGGGCTTGGATGTCATTAGACGAGATATTCGATCTGATGATGGCAAAGCGGCAATGAATTGATTCAAGCGAGATGTCGCATTGTTCCGGCCTGCAAGAATCTGGACTTGAGTTTCTCGCAACATCTTGCGTGAATGTCCGATTTCGTCGCCGCATCGCGGCGCGTACAATCTTACGCCGGCAGCATTTTTCTTGCTGCGAGCGCTCGCAGCAAAAAATCATCGCTTCTGCAATGGGCTC
>CAYZKE010000008.1:0-22416 GCA_964478505.1 uncultured Loktanella sp. | reverse complement strand
CTCTCTGGTGGGTCATCAGGCCGCCCGATCTGAGAACCGGCTGACCTATGGCATCTACTCGGCAGGCATCAGCGATGAGCAGAAGCGAGGAATCGTGGACGGGATACGGCTGCCTTGCTGATCCCGGATATCGATGCCTTTGAGGAGAGGGCGGCCATCGGCCGGTACGAAGGTGGGCTCTCTCGTGCTGCCGCTGAAGACCGCGCTGCGCAAGAGCAAGGTTTCCGCAATGCCGACCACTACTGGCAAGTGCTGGCTGACTACGTCGTCAACAGGAAGCTCTCATGACACTAACCTCGGCGGCTTCGGCTGCCGGGGTCCCCCACTTTGCTTTTTTTTATGCCAGTGTCATGAAAGCAGACCTTGGTGCAGAGCGCGGCGAAGGTCCGGATTGAGCCCGAACTAACTGATGCTGCATGGCAAACTAACGACCGCTTTCCTTTAAACCATCTAATAAATCGGTCAGTACTATTGACTTAAAATCAGGCCACTCACAGTATCGACGATAAGCTGTAACCGGAGGACAGATGTTTGGACTGGAATGAAGTATTGGCGACGCGGTCATCGCGGATGAAAGCATCTGAAATCCGAGAGTTGCTTAAGCTGTTGGATCAACCCGACATCATATCCTTCGCAGGCGGTATTCCCGATCCCAAGCTGTTTCCCATGGCTGCCGTTTCTCAAGCGGTGTCCCGTGCGATGTCTTCGGAACGCGCACAGACTGCGTTGCAATATTCTGTCAGTGAGGGCTATTTGCCGCTCCGCCAATGGATCGCGACTGACATGGAAAGGATCGGCGTACCCTGTGGGCCAGACAATATTCTGATCACGAATGGATCGCAGCAGGCGCTGGATTACCTCGGTAAATTAATGATCTCTCCAAATGATACGGTTTTGTGCGGGTGGCCAACCTACCTTGGCGCGCTTGGTGCTTTCAATGCATATGAGCCGCGTTTTGAGCAATTGTCACCTGATGGCAATGTCGGTGCGGACGAGTACACCGCCCGCGCAATTTCATCTGGGGGGCGAGCCAAAATTGCCTATCTATCAGTTGATTTCGCAAACCCGACCGGTGAGACACTGGCTCGACAGGCCCGTGAACGGTTGATTGATCTTGCTGCTGACCTCGAAATCGCAATCATAGAGGATGCTGCTTATCAAGCGCTACGCTATGATGGCGAAGCAATCCCACCAATTCTGGCCTTAGAGATTGCCCGCTGCGGCACCATCGAGGATGCACGAACCATATATTGTGGCAGTTTCTCCAAAACGCTCGCACCTGGTCTGCGTGTTGGTTGGGTCTGTGCAGCAAAACCAGTAATACAAAGGCTCGTCCTTCTGAAGCAGGCTGGCGATCTGCACGCGTCCAGTTTGAATCAGATGGTTGTTGCTGATGTGGCAGATGCGGTCATGTCAGATCATGTGAAAGTTCTCCGCGAAACGTATGCGGGTCGACGTAATCACATGCTCGCGGCCTTGGAGCGCGAAATGCCCAAAGGCGTTCAGTGGACACGACCAGAGGGCGGTATGTTCATCTGGGTTACGCTGCCAGTTGGCATAGACACTGCCGAACTTTTAGCCAAGTCTCTTGACGTTGAACGCGTCGCATTTGTTCCGGGTCACGCATTCTTTGCAGATGGAACTGGCAAAAATACGTTGCGTCTAAGTTTTTCGTGCGCTTCCCCAGAGCAGATTGATGAAGGGATCACCCGGCTCGGTTCACTGATCGGGCGGGTCGCCTCTTAAGATTGCACTGCATTTCTTAGGCGTAAGTTTCGTCCACAACGGACCTTCGGGCAACAGCAGCGAATGGCAAAAAGGTCCGCATTGCAGACATCTGTGCAAGATGCAGCGATCAGCGGGTTTGAGCCCAATAGCGGACCTGTTGGTTTTGTGCTGCGTGCGCATGCAGCAGAACAATTTCCACTTCTGCAGTATTTCTCATATTGCGATCCCGTACGAAAGCAGGCCATTCAACTAGACCGCAGCAAGGGAGCGATGGCCAATGATCGCGCTGGGGACTAAGCTCGGTCAGCCTAGGAAATCTGTCGCAATCTGTCATTCATGGCGTGGAACCTACTTTTACCTGAACGCACCTAGGTTCACGACGACTTCCCCAGGCTGCATGGACCGCAACAACTGCTTGGCGGGTGTGATTTGCTCGGTTGACGGCAAGAACTCTGCAACAGCCTGTGCTAGTTGCTGATCAGACGCATACCCGTAGCTGACATAGAAATTGTCAGATTGTTTGGAAACGTCGTCAGTGATTTGAACCCAGTAACCCGCTTGGCGCAGCGAAGAGGCAAAGACGCTTGCGGCATCTTGCATAGACTTCACTGCTGGATCGGAAAAGAGTGTAATTCTGCCCTTTGGCGGCTCTATACCTTGGTTGCTCGACCAATCTGCCGCGGCATAGTCTGTGTCGTCATTTGTCAAGTTCACGACCCGCCAGATTGCATGTTCCGTCGGCAAATCACTCATCGCGAGAATTCCAGAAGCGACCGTCTTCACCGATAGTGTGGGCACGCCATAGTTTTCGCCCCCGCTCGGCGCTTCAATCACCTCAACGAGAAGCGTCGCGTTCGCACTCGGATCGGTGTTCCAAAGGAGTTCGACATGCGAGGTGCCGACTTCGTTAAAGGTCACGTCGGGCGCTGCAAGGGTACGGGATGCACTGACCTGCGCTAGGTCTTTTTGCGCAGCAGCGGGTACCGTCTGAGCGGCTTTCCCAAACCAATAGGCGGCTAACGCGGGGCTGGGTGCAATCCCATCACCTGTTTCATATAGTAAGCCCAGATTGTATTGCGCACGCGCATGGTCGCGCAGTGCCGCACGCGTGTACCAGATTTGCGCTTCTTCGACGTCGCGTTCGCGCCCTAGTCCGGCGTCCAGCATAATGGCGACGTTAAACTGCGCCTCTGCCAAGCCAAGCGAGGCCGCCTGAAGGTACCAGTCAAACGCCACGTCAAAGTCGCGCTGTTGACCAAAGCCACGGTCGGCGAGCAAGCCAAGGCCAAGCATAGCCTCAGCAGAGCCATCGGCCGCTTCGCTTAGCCAAAGTGCTTTGGCGGTTGCAAAGTCACGGCTGGCAAATGCTGACGCGGCGTCCTCTTGCGCCCAGCTTGTCGCTGGGAGCAAGGCCATGGAAACCGCGCATGAAAGGATGAAATTTTTCATTAGCGCCAGCTAATTTCAACAACGCGGTTCTCTTCTTCTGCGACCCCGTCAGGCGTTGCAACTTGAAGTTCGCTATTGCCGCGACCCAGTACCTGCAAACGTTCAATCGGAATACCGCGATTTGTCAGCGCCGTTGCAACCGCTGTAGCACGCTGGAGCGACAGCCCAAGATTTGCAGCTGGATCACCAACTTTATCAGCACCACCGGCAACAATCATGACAAATGGATCACCCTCGCGGAACGTGCGCACAGCCCGGTCGAGTGTTGCAGCCTGGTCCGCACTGACAGACGCGCTTCCGGATGCAAAATAGACCTTCAGCCATGGCGCTTCTTCGGCTTCTTCAACAACCGGTGCGGTAGTCTGCGATGTCTCTTGGGCCATCAAAGTAGCGGATGAGGCGAAGAGACCAAGTGTCAGCATCAGTGATTTGATTGGTAGATTTTTCATAGTGCATTTCCTTTTATGAAGTCTGGTGTTTGAGGTTGAAGAGTAGGTTTCACTGCCCGTCAGCGGGTGCAGGGCCTGTGTTCTGTTTGGCAAGGATGACATCGATTTTTGCGATATTATCGGCAGGTGCAAACCATGTTAGATCGACAAGATCTGCGTTGTAGATTGCCGCCAAAGAAGCCGCAGCTGGTGCATCACTGGCGCGGTAAAAGCGCACTTGGCTCCTTGTGACCTCAATCTGCGATTGTCGGACCGTGCTTTGGTACTGCCCCAACGAAGTCATTAGTGCTTGAACATTTGCTGCGCCGATGTCGGATGACTGTACGTCAAACATGACCTGCCCGAACTGCGGAAAGGCCGGGGCGCATGAGCGACAGTCTAAAAGCTGTGGCAACGCGGGGGCATTCAATGCAGCAGGTACCCTCAGTTCAGGTGTGGCGAAGCCCTGACTAACGAGGTTTGCCCGGCCGACTTGCAGTGGCGTTGGAAGCAATTGCGGCGCGCGATCCAAGACTGCAGGCTGCGGTGCCTGCACCGTCGTCAGTGCAGGTGGCGTTGGTTGAGGCAGCTCGCTCGTAGTCATGGTGCTGCTGGACGCTCGCGTCATGATCTGTGGCGCAGGCTCCAAGTTGACGGCCGGTAAACCAGCGAATTCGGCAACTGGTGTTTGGACCGATCCCATGACGGACGTCTGCTCCAAGATGTTGCTCGATCCGTTGCCAGAAACCTGAAGATGCTGAGCCGTCAGAATGCCAACAGTCGCAAAGCCGGCAAAGGCGGTGCTAAGACATGCGGCAAGACGCAGCTCGCGCGATTTCTTCGCATTTTTTGTCGCGCATATTTTGGCTTGCCATGTTCCCTGATGGTCGTGAACGACTGCCGCAGCAGTGTCCCACTCAGGTTTGCTACTTGTGGACCGACGTGTTCCACGCAGTCTGTACTTTGGCTTTCCACGTGATGGATGACGCTTGGGAGGCGTTGCAGCGAAATTTGGCCAAACGATAGTGCTCACCACGTTTTCCTGACGACCGAACCAAGAAGCAAAATCAGTATTTTCCGTCATCGCCATTTTCGAACCGTCCCTTAATTTGCGCATTCCTTGTTGCGCGATAAGAAAGTCACGAGACGCCAAAGAAAAAAGTTTCAAACTTTTTTTGCGTTATTTCAGAAACCGTCAAAAAGGCCCCCCAGCCGTCGCAGCTGAGGGGCGGTTACTCGTTAACAGGGAGTGGCCAAACTAACCGATGAAATGCTGCTTGTGTGGAAACCTGCATGCATCGGGACAACACAGTGCGTTGGCCGGACACTGCGTATTCTTGAAAACCCTAACCCAAGGTGCTTGCGTGACCTCCGGCAAGCGCTGGTGCAGCAGAGAGAGCCAGGGTGTTGTAGGTGAAAGTGCACGAAACATCGAAATTTTCTTTTTTGATGTGGTGGATGGATCGGCTTTACGTGTTCAGACGCTAGGTTTGAACACCAAGCTGACGCCATTGAGGCAGTGACGCTTGCCGGTTGGCTGTGGCCCGTCGTCAAAGATGTGGCCTAGATGCGATCCGCAGCGACGGCAGTGCGCCTCGGTGCGCGTTGCAAACAACGAGTTATCAGGGCGCGTGCCAATTGCGTTCTGCAGCGCTTCCCAAAAACTGGGCCAACCTGTGCCGCTGTCATATTTTTGTGCAGACCCGTACAGCGGCAGATCGCACCCTTTGCAGTGATATGTGCCCGCGCGGGTTTCTTTGTCCAAAGGACTGCTGAACGGACGCTCTGTTGCCTCTTCACGCATGACGTCGAATTCGATCTGTGTCAGCATCGCACGCCATTCGGCCTCAGTGCGGGTAATCTCGAATGATCCGGTCACACCAAAGGCACGTGTGCCAGCGAGTGCGATCAGACCTGTGAGCAAAGTACGACGTTGCATGATTTGTCCTTTCCAAGGGGTGAAGGAGATCCCCTCTGCTTGCGCAGAAGGGATTTTGGATCAGCCCAAGCGGGATTTACTTGGGAACCAGCACCGCATTCACGACGTGGATCACACCGTTGGACTGATCGACATCAGCCACTGTGACCAATGATGCGTTGCCGCTTTCGTCGTAGATGTAGACGTTGTTACCACGTACTTGTGCGGACAATGCGTCGCCTGACACGGCGTTGAAGTGGAAGAACCCGTCAGAACTGGCGCGTGCACCTGCAATCAGGTCAGCTGCCGAAATGTCACCGGCAACCACGTGCGCGGTGAGCACTTTTTGCAGCATTGCTTTGTTCTCTGGCATCAGCAGTGTCTCTACAGTCCCTGCGGGCAGCGCTGCAAATGCGTCATTGACCGGTGCGAACACTGTGAACGGACCGTCGCCTTGTAGGGTTTCGACCAAGTCGGCGGCTTGTACAGCCGCAACCAGCGTCGTGTGAATGGGTGAGTTCACCGCGTTTTCGATGATATTGCGCTCGACCAGCATCTCAGCGCCGCCAACCATCGGGTTTTCTGCGGCGTGGCCGTCAGCAAATGATGCGTTGGCAGCAATTGCCAGAGTAAGGGCTGTCAGTGTTGTCTTGATCGGTGTCATAGTGTGTCTCCATATAAAAATGCCACACTGTTGTGCAGCTATACGAAGAACCACGGACCCGGGCGTGAAATAGTTTCACGAAATCCAAACTTAATTTTTAGATTAAAACAACCACGCCCGCGGCCAGCACATCACCCGTTGGCGCACCAGTCGTTGAACCGCCGATTGGTTCATCACTGATCGCCAAAGTGCCGCCAGCAATGGAGTCAACGAGAAAGACAGGCAAAGTGATGTCGGTCGCTGCGTCAGCAGGCAACACCCCCAGCGATACCGGCGCCGTTGCACCTTCTGCGATTAACCACAGCTCCAAGACACGACCCGGACGCGCCTCACCTGCCTGACGGTCAATTCTTAGGACACCTGAATCAGGTGCGAAACTTGCCAAAACCACAAGCGATTGATCTTCTGCCGCCAGTTCCGCGGTAAACGACGGCGTAAAGGGATCAGGCACATTGGCGGGTGGAAGCGCGACTAGAACAGCCAGGGCCAACGCAGCAGCAAGGCCTGCGCCCATAAATGCGCGCCAAAGCGAGACCCCGGAACGTGCTTTGACCGGTCGAGGGAATAAAACGTCTTCTATGCGGTCCTTGACAATTGCAGGCGGCGTGACGAGAGCAATTTCGTCCGACAATGCAACAAAATGGGCATCCCATTCAGACACCAAAATCCGCAGGGCCGGTTCGTTGTTCAACCGATCCTCAAACATGCGGCGCGCCTCAGCATCCAACAGATGCAAAGCATATTCACCAGCAAGGGCGACGTCATCATTATGATCGTCAGAGGCGGTCATCGGGTCAAACAGTCCTTTAGTCTCGCAAGGCTACGGCGCAGCCAGGTTCGCATCGTATTCAGCGGCACGCCATATTTGGCGGCCAGTTCATTGTAACTATGCCCTTCAAGATAGGCATCGCGCACCGCACCAGCGCGGTCTGGTTCAAGTTCGTCAAGACATCCGTCAATCTGACCTTTTTCCGATGACGCAACCGCAGCCGCTTCGGGCGTGGGTCCGCTATCTGCAAGGTCATAAACCTCATCAATGTCCACTGATCCCGCCTTACGTGAGCGCAACTTATCGATGGCAAGGTTGCGCGTGAGCGTGATTAACCATGTCATCGGGCTATAGCCGTTGGCTGCATATGTGCCCGCTTTCTGCCATATCCTGACAAAAGCCTCTTGCAATACATCCTCCGCCTCAGCGCGATCATTTAAGATACGGAGGCAGACACCAAAAAGTTTCGCAGAAGTTGCGTCATATAGAGAAGAAAATGCAGCTCGGTCACCTAGACCCACCCGCGCAATCATATTTTCAACGTCGTTTCGGGTGGTCATGTGCGTACTTCTATATGGGCTGCCATGACTTAGCAGACCTGGAGCGGTAGTAGAAGAAATTTACTGTTAAAAGCTCTTCACTTCCATAGTTGGCGCAAGTCTTGCCATAATCCTTCCTATGCCCATGCAACAGGACTACGCAGAGACTTTCTATAGCGTCGTTCCCTCCGGCGTTGAAATCGACGTGCCAAATTGCCCGAGGCTTTGTGGGGTGACTTAGTGCTCGTCGGAATGGTCCCGTATTGAAGCAGCACCGTCATCTCAAATTCTGCAATGCTGAGGGTAAAACAACATATCTCGCAGTGCATGAAACTATTTTTGCCAATAAAACGTGGCTTGCCTCAGAGACGGTTCAAAATAGAGCCATTCAAAAAAGAGGACTTGATGATGACTAAATTAACACGCCGCGACACGTTTCGCTTTGGTGCAGCCCTGGCTGCCCTACCGTTTTCTGCTGCGATCGCCCGCGCGGATGGACATGCTTCGGCCCATACTGTCGTGATCAAGGGCCACGCTTTCACGCCAGCGGACATTCAGATCAAAGCTGGCGATTCAATCACCTGGATCAACGAAGACAATGCACGACATTCTGTCACTGACCTGAACGGCGCATTTGACACAGGCCTGTTGAGCCTAGGCCAAGAAGCCACGATGACGTTTGGTGGCGCCGGAAAGTTCGAATACCGTTGCACACCCCATGCAAATATGCGTGGTACGATTACAATCTCCTAATCCCGCCTTTGATATCCACGATAGGCTCGCCAGTTCGGCGGGCCTCTTTCAGTCTTTTATCGCCCGGCACTTTGGGTGCTTGATCAGTTTGCCCGACCGGCGGGCCTCTGCATCCCCGACCCTTGCCGCATTCAATGATCGCTTCGGCGATATGCGCTGCTTGGCGAAAGGTTTCCATGATTTCAAAGCTAACTAAGAGGCATTGAGTTCTTAGTGGTCATTGGCGGACGCGCAGCGAATTCACACTTTGCTCCGCAAAGCAGCCATCCGGCCAGTTTGAGCCCATGCAGCCACTCAACTTCCAGAGTTGAAATTTACACTGGGCGCTTGCGGACGAACCGCATCAGCACCCACTTAGAGACCTGTTGATTGATGAGTTGCTGCCACGTCTTTCCCCACCCGAAAAAGCGGCGTCGATCTCAAGCAAGAAACAGGGCAGTGTTTGGCGCTGAACAGGGAAGCTGATCACGGTAGCAAGGATTGTCTTGAGACGGTATTCTTGCGTCATGACGTGTGATGCCAAAAATGAGACCGACGAACCAAAGATCCTATATGAGCGGGACTTGATCTACTTCGCTGCGAGCGACACCGGATGGGTTGCGGCCCGTGCGCAGTTGCCTGATGAGGCCAAATCAGAGCTCGCCGGGCTGCTTCCAAAGCATGCCTCGGACCATGCGATGCAACAGGTCCTTGGTGATCTTCAGCGCGCCTTCGCTGACGCTGTTGAGGCGGCTATTCTCGAGCGCAGAATGGCGGTTGCCGCGGATGTTTCTGACGCAGCCAAGAAGCCGTCGGCAAAGCTCGGCGTCTATCTGCGATCGCGCTTAGATGCGCTGATAACGGTTCTGGATGAGAATGCCACCTCTCCAGAACGCATTTGTGCTCTGGTCCTTGAGGAGCCTGTTCTGGAGAGATTGGTAACCTTAAAGCTGGAGGAGAGGCTGACTTGGCAGGTTACTGATCCATTGCGGAACGCTGCCGAATTGGCTGTGCAGCAATTGGGTGATGCGCTTCCTGAGCTACGCTGGCAGATTGATGAAGGCATCAAGAGGGGGCGTATTGAGGCATCCCATGATACCCTCGCAGATGCGGTTGCCACGGTCATTACCAGAACGACGGGTGATACGCCGAAGCGGAACTGGAACGCCCATACCGAGCGCGAGGGCGGTTTTGGCCTCGACTGCTGTCGTGTCCTCGCGCGGGCCTTGAACCTGGCCCTTCCTTCGGAACTGCAGCGTGAACAACCTGTTGATATGGCAAAGGCGTGGCGGCGTATGGTCGAGGGAATGAACCTGACAGACTGACGAACCCGAGACTAAAATTCCAATCGGTCCATTATCTTGCAGCTGTCAAATGTGCTTTTCCTGAGCGCGAGCAGAAACCTCGTGACCACAGGAGCACACACATGTCCAACCTTCAAATCATCTACCGGACTCCCGAAGCGATTTCGGAGAACCCCCGTAACGCCCGTACGCATAGCCCGCGGCAAATCCGCCAGATCGCACGTAGCATCGCGGCGTTCGGCTTTGCCAACCCGGTCCTCATTGACGAGGCGGACCAGTTGATTGCAGGACATGGCAGGCTGGCAGCCGCAAAGACCCTCGGACTTGAACGGGTGCCGGTCATCCAGCTTCTCAACCTGACCGATGCGCAAAAGCGCGGTTTGATGTTGGCTGACAACAAGATTGCCCAGAATGCGGGGTGGGATTTGCAGATGCTGGCAAATGAACTCTCCGATCTTTCGGCGTTGGAGCTGGACTTCGATATTGAGGATACCGGCTTTGATATGGGCGAGATTGATCTGGTGATCGGCGATGGGGACGACGCTGACGGGACCAGTGAACCGGAAAGTGCTCCCGAGCCTGACCCTGCGGCGGCTGCTATCACAGAGATCGGTGATCTCTGGGAACTTGGCGCGCATCGCGTCCTCTGCGGAAATGCGCGCTTCGCTGATGATGTCAAACGTCTCATGGGCGAGGGGGTTGCAGATGCCGTCTTCACCGACCCGCCCTATAACGTTCCGATCCGTGGCCATGTCTCGGGGAAGGGAGCCGTCAAGCATCGCGAGTTCAGCGAGGCTTCGGGCGAGATGAGCACGGAGGCGTTCGAAACCTTCCTGTCGGAGACACTCGAGAATGCGGCGGTGAACTGCCGACCCGGGGCAGTAGTTTTTGCATGTATGGACTGGCGGCATGTCACAGCATTGGCGGAGGTCGGTGTGGCGGCGATCGGGCCGCTGATCAACCTTTGTGTCTGGGTCAAGACCAATGGCGGGATGGGTTCACTCTATCGCTCGCAACACGAGTTGGTCTGCGTGTTTGTGCGAACAGGTGCATCCCATCGCAATAATGTCCAGCTTGGTCGCTACGGGCGCAACCGGACGAACGTCTGGCGCTATCCCGGTGTGAACAGCTTCGGGGCAGGGCGGATGGAGGAATTGCGCGCCCATCCAACTGCAAAGCCGGTCGCTATGGTCAAGGACGCGTTGCTGGACGTGACATGCCGAGGTGACGTCGTCCTTGATCCCTTCGCCGGAGCCGGCGCGACACTCATGGCTGCAGAGCGGTCCGGACGCTACGCGCGTCTTCTGGAGATCGACCCGCTCTATGTTGATGTCATGCTGCGGCGCTGGCGCGAGGAAACCGGTGAAGACCCTGTCCGGGTAAGAGATGGGGTGACCCTGTCAGAGCTGGAAACCATGCTTCAGGACCGGGAGGGAAGCGATGTCTGATTATGAGAACCATGAATACCCTGTCGGCTACGGCAAGCCTCCCAAATCCGGCCAGTTCAAGAAAGGACAATCCGGCAATCCGAAGGGCCGCCCGAAAGGCAGTCTCGATTTAAATACATACGTGCAGCAGATGCTCTCGGCCCAGGTAACTGTGACGGAGGGTGGCAAGCGCAAACGCGTGAGCAGTTTGCAGGCGACCTTGATGCGGCTGGCCGAGAAAAGCCTCAAGGGCGATATGCGGGCGATTGAGAAAGTCCTGTCGCTGGCCACGGATATGGCTGACGAACTGGCGGCGCGGAGTGAAGGCCGCAAGATCAGTGGCCGTGATGAAGAGATCATGGAATGGTTCAAGCAGAGCGTGCGCGAGAGCGACAAAACGCACCGCGGGGAGCAGGGTGATGATGCTTAATGACCCTGATCCAGGCGATGTCCTTGCGGCGATCCTGCGGCAGGACCTGTCGAGCTTCATCCAGCGCGCCTTCGCAGTCGTTGATCCTGGCGCAACGTATCGCCATGGCTGGCACGTCGATGCCATTGCATCGCATCTGGAACAGGTCGCGCGTGGAGAGATCAAGAGGTTGATCATTACGATGCCGCCGCGGTCGCTCAAATCGATCGCCGCGTCTATCGCCTTTCCTGCGTGGTTGCTTGGTCATGATCCCCGCCGTCAGATCGTTGCCGTTTCTTACTCGGAGATTCTGTCCGAGAAACTCGCCATTGATTGTCTGCGGGTGTTGTCCGCGCCCTGGTATCAGGCGCTCTTTCCGGCAACACGGATTGCAAAGGGACAGTCACGTCGCGCCGACTTTGCCACAACCCGCGGAGGCGGGCGCTTCTCAACGACGATTGGTGGTACACTCACCGGACGGGGCGGGGACATCATCCTGATCGATGATCCGCACAAGCCTGAAGACGCTGTATCTGAAGTCAAACGTACCGCGGTGCTTGACTGGTTCCGCTCGACGCTGTTGAGCCGGCAAAATGATCCCGGCAACTCGGCCCTGGTTCTTATCCAGCAACGGGTGCATGAGGGTGATCTTGCGGGCATGCTTCTGGAGCAGGGGGGCTGGACGCATCTTGATTTGCAGGCCATTGCGGATGAGCGACAAGTTATCGATCTGGGCTGGCGCGGTAAAATTAGCCGTGAGCCGGGGCATCTGCTCCATCCAGACCGCTTGTCGCAAAAAGTCCTCGACGAGCGACGGACTGAGTTGGGTGCCTATCTCTTTGCCGCGCAATACCAGCAACGCCCCGCACCTCTCGGTGGAGGTTTGGTCAAATGGGACTGGTTTAAGACTTATGCTGAACCGCCAGCTCCAGCATCAGGGGACCGGATCGTCCAGAGTTGGGATACGGCCTCAAAGGCAGATCAGGCGAACGACTGGTCGGTCTGTACAACATGGCGGGTGCGCGGCAGATCCGCCTGGCTTCTTGATGTGCATCGCGTCCGTCTCGAGTTCCCAGAATTGCGAAGGCGGATCAAGATGTTACATAGTCAGTGGAACGCAGGACTCGTTCTGATCGAAGAGGCCGGTTCGGGCGTGCAGCTCCTACAGGACTTGCGGCAGGAGAACCGGATCAGCGTCCGCGGGATGATCCCGAAAGACGATAAGGCCACGCGGCTGCTATCAGTCTCACACCTTATCGAAGGAGGGCAGATTGCTGTTCCTGCAAATGCCCCATGGATTGCCGACTTCCAACGCGAAGTTGCGGTTTTTCCTAATGGCAAGCATGACGATCAGGTGGATAGCCTCAGTCAGTTCCTGAAGTGGCTCGCGGAGCCAAAGGCGATGCCAAGGATAACGGCGCTGTAACGTGGAGCCGGCACCGGAAATCTACGCGTTCGACCTCGTTGAGGTCGCCACCCGTCAGGATTGCTGCAGACTGCAGAGGCTGGTCAAACACACATTGCGGTCTGACCAAGTTTAGGAGGACACGGTGCCTTCGGCCCAAAGCGGACATCCAGCTGCTGCACAAGATGCTGCACTGCAGCCCGTCGAAGCGGCCGTTCGTGCGGCATTTTCTTGGGTCGGATGATCACAATGCGGAGTATTCTGACCTCGGTATCAGCGAATGAATTGGTGCTTTTTGGATCACCTCGAACGCAAAATCTGATAGCGAGGAAGTTTGTTGGGTTGGTCCGACTGTTTCCAGTCGGCTCAGTGCTTATCGTGGTCTTTCTCAAATGGGTTTTAAAGACTTGGCTTCGGTCAAAATGTTTTTCTGCATTTGTCTACTCACCAGCGGTTGAAACACAGGCGATATCGAAGCGCTGGAAGTATCGAGGTGCTCGTCATCCGGAACAGGCCTCTAGGGTTGACAAGATGTCGCCTACTGGTAGCGCTGAGGTATGAAAAATACCCTTGCCAGATCCAAGCCTATTCGCACGCGTGATCCAGAACGCACCAAAGGCCAAATCCTTGAGGCGGCATTGAATGAATTTGTATCTCACGGATATGACGGCGCTAAGGTCCATCAGATTGCGAAAAGCGCCGGGTGTAACGCGCGGCTTATCTATCACTATTACGATAACAAAGAGCGGCTTTACGAGGCAGCACTCCGAAGCATCTATTCCGAGATCCGTGAGCGCGAAGCCGCGTTGCATCTTGATACCCTGCCACCCGAACAGGCGATCATGCGGTTGACTGAGACGACGTTTGATTTCTTCGAAAACAATACGGCTTTCCTGTCGATTACCCGGAGCGAGAACCTTCTGGGTGGACGTTTTATCGCTCAGATGCCTGAGATCCAGAAGATGTCGGCACCGTTTTTGGACAAGATCTCGGATGTTCTGGATCGGGGCTATTCCGAGGGCGTGTTTCGGGCAGGGATTGATGCCTTGCAGCTGTATGTCAGCATCGTTGCGTTAAGCGCGCATCATATCAATGCCAGCCACACATTGTCGGCTACTTTCGGTCGAGATGTCTCTGGAGAAGACTGGCGGCGTGACCGGCGTCAGCATGTTTTAGACATGGTGCAAAGCGCCGTCAGGTGAAAGAATCATTGCCGGGGACAAGGTCCGGGGCACCAGTCTGTATGCCTCCGCATATGTATAATACTTGCTCTCGACGCTGGAAAGTTGCCCAATAAATAGGCTTGGTGAATATAATTCAATTTTCATTTACTTAACGACTTCCTATTTCAGCATCTGAGGCCGCTAGTGCTGAGGTATGAACAAAACAGTTAACATACCCGATCATGCCGCGCGAAAAGCCACGCCTCTCAGCGTACATTCCAGACCGGCGTTGGAGTTGCAGAACGCCTCTGTCGTTTTTGGCAGCGGAGATAAAGCTGTCACAGCCCTGTCGCCCACAAACCTCAAGATGGAGAGCGGAGACTTCCTAGCTCTTGTCGGCCCCTCGGGCTGCGGCAAGTCCACGATCCTCAAGCTGGTCAGCAACCTTATCCAGCCGAGTACGGGTCTGGTTCTGGTCGGCGGCAAAGAGGCGAAGGCCAAAGAACTGCGTATCGGGATGGCGTTTCAAAACCCGACCATGCTGCCGTGGCTGACGATCGAGCAGAATATCATGATGCCGCTCAAGATCGTGGAACCGTTCAAGCAAACCTACCGCAAGGATAAAACCGGCGCGTTCCGTGACCGTGTGCATGATCTGCTCGGCCAAGTGGGACTGAAGGACTTTGCCAACCACTATCCGTGGCAGCTCTCGGGCGGAATGTTGCAAAGATCGAACCTGTGCCGGTCTTTGATCCACGAACCCGATCTTCTGCTGCTTGATGAACCCTTCGGCGCGCTTGACCAGTTCACCCGCGAAGAGCTGTGGCAAATTATGCAGACCCTTTATCTCGACCGGAAACCGACCGTCCTTCTGGTCACCCACGACCTGCGCGAGGCCGGATACCTTGCGAACCGCATCTGCGTGATGAGCGCACGCCCGGGGCGTATCATCTCGGATGAGCCTGTGAATATCCCGATGCCCCGCGATATTGGCATGATCTACAGCCCCGAATTCGTCGAAATGACCCAAGGACTGCGCGAGTTAATTGCGCAAGTCCGCAGCACATAAGGCCGCGCCATGACTGAGAAACACCGCATTCGTTTACTCTCGACGTCGCTAATCGTCGGATTTTTCCTGACATGGGAAGTCTTGTGCGTTCTACTGAACGTGTCAGACCTTGTTCTGCCGCGCCCCTCTGAAATAATGGTCACAATGTGGACCCGCTTCCCGGTTTTGTGGCCGCATATCCTGCAAACGCTGTATTCAACGCTTGTCGGCTTTACGCTTGGCGTGATCATCGGCGTCACTTTGGGCGTTATCGTCGGAACATCCAAAGTTGCCTACGCCGTAGCCTATCCGTTGTTGGTCGGTTTCTCCTCGATCCCCAAAGTGGCGGTTGTTCCGATCTTTGTCCTTTGGTTCGGGTCGGGCACAACACCTGCGATCCTGACCGCGATGGTGATCTGTGTTTTCCCGATTGTCGTGAACATCGCCACGGGGCTTGCCACCACAGAGCCCGAGCTTGAGGATGTTCTGAAAACGCTGGGTGCGTCGAAGTCCGAGATCCTTTGGAATGTCGGTCTGCCACGCGCTATGCCTTACTTCTTTGCCTCGCTGAAGGTGGCGATCACGCTGTCCTTTGTCGGCGCTGTTCTGTCGGAAACGGTCGCGTCCAATATGGGCATTGGCAATGTGATGATGACGGCCTCGTCGAATTTCCAGGTTTCGCTTGTCTTTGCCGGACTGATCATTCTCGCGCTGATGGGTGTCGCACTTTACGCGCTCTTCTCTTGGCTCGAAAGCCGTGTGACCGGCTGGGCCACACGCGGCAATGACATCGCTGTAACTTAAGCATCCCTTCCAACTTTTCATCCAACCCAAAAGGACGTTCCTATGAAACACTCTCTGTTCGGTGCAGCCCTCACACTCTTGGCCGGAGCCGTTCCAGCCTTTGCAGATATGACCGATATCCGCTTTACGCTGGGCTGGAAAACCCAAGGGTCCGACGCGCCGTTTCTTCTGGCGCTGAATAACGGCTACTTTGAAGACGAAGGCCTGAACGTCACCATCGACCAAGGCGAAGGTTCGGCTGCCACCGTGACGCGTATCATGGGCGGTGCATATGACGCAGGCTTTGGCGACATCAACGCCATCATCCAGAACGCAGCCGCTCGCCCCGGTGAAGCGCCAGTCATGGTGTACCAGCTGTGGAACCGCCCTCCGTTTGCGATTGTAACACCCAAGTCAGCAGGCATCGAAACGCCGGCTGATTTTGAAGGCAAGAGACTGGGTGGCGCACAGGGGACGCCGACAACCCGTCTGTTCCCTGTCTTTGCCGAACTGAACGGCATCGACCTTGAGCAGGTTGCACAGGAAAGCATGGCGCCGAACCTGCAAGAGCCGATGATGATCCGTGGTGATATTGACGGTGCATTTGTCTTTACCTCGACAAGCTGGTTCAACCTGATTGCGAACCGCCAGGACCCTGCAAACGACTACAACTGGTTCAACTTCGAAGACTACGGAATGGACCTGTATTCCAATGGTCTGATGGTATCTCGCGAATTGTTGGCAGAAAATCCCGAAGCGGTGGCCGGTCTGGTACGGGCAGTGAACAAGGCCACAATGGAAGTAGCCGCAAATCAGGACAGCTCGGTCGAGGCGATCATGGCCTTTGACAACCTTGTCGATCCCGAGCTTGAGCTTGCCCGCCTTGAATTCGCGCTCACAAACCTGATGAACGCGCCTGAAGTGACCGAGATCGGCATGGGTGATCTGGTAGACGAACGCCTGACACGGTCGATCGAAATCGTCGCCAAAGGCTATGGTCTTGAGCGCCTGCCCGAAGCGTCCGAGATCTTTGACCGCTCGTTCCTGCCACCGGTAGACGCGCGTAGCTTCGAAGTTACGTTGAACTAAAAACTGCAACGCACATGCGCCAAGGCTTCCGCTTTGGCGCATGTTTTTCGTCTGGGGATCGCGGGCATATGACGAAAACTCTGATCCAAGGCGCACAGGTTCTAGTGGAGAACGAACACTTTGCTGATGTGTCATTGCTGATTGACCAAGACCGGATCGCGGCGATCCTGCCCACGGGCGAAAACGTGGCAGATGCGAAACCGTTGGACGCCACCGGACGCATTATTATTCCCGGCCTTGTCAACGGACATACCCATTCGCATGGCGCATTAGCGCGCGGTGGTGTGCCAGACGATGCAATCCTTGAAACATTCCTGGCAGGATCGGCATGGGTGAACCTTGGCCGCAGCCACGACGATCTGGCATTATGTGCGCAGCTGTCGGCGGTAGAGTTGATCCGCAAAGGCTGTACCAGCTGTTTCGATCTGTTCATCGAACTGCCCGGTCCGACGGTTGAGGGGACACATGCCGTGGCCCACGCTTATCATGATGTGGGCCTGCGCGCAGTTGTGGCACCGATGATCGCGGACCAGACGATCTATCAAGCCTTGCCCGGACTGCTTGATGCCTTTGAAGGTCCATTGAAAGACGCCGTCGCCGCAATGACGCTTCCCAACTGGCCCAGCACAATGGCTGTATGCGATCAGGCAATACGCAATTGGCCCGTGCCTATAGACCGCGTTCGCCCCGGCCTTGGGCCAACGATCCCGCTACACTGTTCGGAGGCCTTCCTGCAGGCCTGCGCCCATCTATCCGACGACATTGCTATGCCGCTCCAGACCCATTTGGCAGAAACGCGGCTGCAACAGGTGATGGCGCGACGCAAATTCGGCACATCGCTTGGCGAACATCTGTCCAAACTTGGCGTTCTGTCGCCCCGTTTTAGCGGTGCGCATGGTGTATGGCTGTCGGACGCCGAAATAGCGCTGCTGGCCAGCGCCGGGGCAGGCATCTCGCATAACCCGATGAGCAACCTCCGGCTCGGCTCCGGGATCGCCCCTTTGCGCCGCCTTGCCGATGCCGGTGTGACCATGGGGATCGGCACCGACGCAAGCAATACATCCGATGGCCAGAACATGTTCGAGGCAATGCGCCTTGCCACGACGCTTAGCCGCGCAACAACATCTGACAGCGACCAATGGGTCCGTACGACCGAGGCGTTTGACATGGCAACACGCGGCAGCGCGCGTCTGCTGGGGTTCGACAGCGTGGGCCAGATTGCCCAAGGCTGGTCCGCCGATCTGGTGTTCCTCGATCAGAGCTATTGTCACTACACACCGCAGCGCACGACGCTGGACCAGATCGTCTTTGCAGAAACAGGGGCCGCCGTGCGCGAAGTGATGATCGCAGGGCAAATGGTGTTTGCCGAAGACCGCATCCTCACGCTTGATGAACCAGCCCTGCGCCAACGCGCATTGGTCGCGGCAGATCGCATCACCCACGCCAATGCCGAGGCCCGCACAATGAACGCCGCCGCTGCCGAAGTGGTCAAAGGTTTTTGTCACCGCTATTGCACAGCCCACCATCCCTTATGAACGAGGATATCATGGACCAGAAAACAGACCCCGCAATCGCCGCAAAAGCCATCGTCGAAGCTTACCTTGAACGCTCGATGGTGCCCGACCCAGAGGGTGCGCGTGCCTATGTATCAGCTGATTTTGACATCACCTTTACCGGTGGCCGCAAATTCACCGGGCCTGACCAGACGGCCGCGTTCAACGCCAAGCGGTACAAATGGGTGAAGAAAAAATTTCTGCGCACCGATGCCGCCTATGATCCGGAGACAGGGGATGTGCATGTCTACAATACGGGCTATCTTTATGGCGAATGGCTTGATGGCACGACTTTCGAAACCAACCGCTATATGGACAGTTTTATTGTCCGCAACGGTCAGATCGTCAGCACCCATGTCTGGAACGACAGCGCAGAAATCCTGCTTGATAAGGCAGGCTTGTCCGAGGCCCCATTATGATCCAACTGAAGACCCACGACCGATACGACTACTCCGCCATTACAGCCAGACCGGACTACACATGGCCCGGCGGCAAACGTTTGGCTGTCTATATCGGTCTGAACCTTGAACATTTTGCCTTTGGTGAGGGTTTGGGTGCCGAGCTGGCACCCGGTGGGCCACAACCCGATATTCTGAACTATGCATGGCGCGACTATGGCAACCGGGTCGGTGCATGGCGGATGCTCGAAATGTTTGATAGTTTGAACCTGCCAGCAAGCGTTCTGGCTAATTCGGTGATGTATGACTATGCACCCGAACTGATGGCGGCATTCAGCGCGCGTGGCGATGAAATAGTGGGCCACGGTCGCACCAATTCGGAACGTCAAAGCATCTTGTCGCCTGCGGACGAAGAAGCCCTGATTGTTGAAGCGACCGAGGTGCTAGCCAAAGCCGAAGGAAAAGGGCCGAAAGGCTGGCTCTCACCATGGATTGCGGAAAGCCCTGTCACACCGGATTTGCTAAAGAAGGCAGGCTATGACTACACCTTGAACTGGTGCATGGACGACCAACCCGTCTGGATGAGGACCGCGCACGGACCCCTTTTGTCCATCCCATACCCGCAAGAAGCCAACGACATCCCATCAATTGTTGCGCGTAAAGACGGTGCTGCGGCGTTTGCCGATATTCTGATCGACACGTTTGACGAGATGCTTGATCAATCGAAAGCACAACCCCTGGTGATGGGCATTGCTTTACATCCTTACCTTGTTGGCCAGCCCTACCGGCTGCGCCACCTTCGCCGCGCTTTGACCCACATTTGCCAGCACCGTGATGACATCTGGATCACCCAAGCAGGTACGATCCATGATGTCTTCCCCAAACAAATGAATGCGTAAGCCTGAAACCGATTGAACACCGCGTTGCGCGCTTTTGTAGCGAAGGCCGAACTGATTATGTGCATCGATCACAATTTTTGCGCCAAAAAATAAATGACAGAATCCAAAATTTTAATGACCCGAAGCATGCGAGCGTAAGGTCTCAAGCAGATTTGCTCCAACGTAGAACTGAGGCGATCAAGACGGCAAACTCTACGTCAGCTTCCAACCGGACGGGTGTCGCTGGCTCGCGACTGCAGCGAACGTCGGCTTTCCGCCCTTCCTGTCGTCTTTCATCTCCACTTCTGACTGGACTTCGGCGCCCGCCAGAGCGGTAGTATCACTGCGCGCGACAGGTATTCGCGTGTGCTGCCCGGGACCTCCGGGCTCTGTTTGGCAGCAGCGGAATGTTTCCGCTGATTTACCGAGGAGACGTCGATGACCCATACGACCCAAAAACGCATTACCAAAAAAGCACAGTTGATCAAGCTGCTGTCGGCGAAGGCCGGCAGCGACATCCAGTCACTGAGCGACAGGCTTGACTGGCAGCTGCATACGACGCGGGCGGCTATGTCAGGCCTGCGCAAAGCAGGCTATGAGGTTATCCGCAAGGAGCCTTCCAATGGCGGTCCCGCAAGGTATCGTATCGAGACTGCGCCCGCAGTGGTTAAGGGCACACCCACAGAGGGTGCGCAACATGGGGCGTAACCCGAACCCCGCGCGGCCAGAGGTGGTTGGCCAGTGGGAGCTTGCTTTTGGCGCACCACCACCGCCGTATCTGTCGGTCCCGTTCATGCAAAAGGCATTAGCCTACGACGCGCAGTGTAAACGGGCAGGGGGGCTGTCTGCACCAGCGCGTCGTGCGCTTACGCAGATTGCATGCGGGAAGGCGCCTGCGGCGATGCCTCTGAACGCGGCCAAATGCGGCACGCACTATGTGCGGGAGTGGAACGGGCGCACCTATCAGGTGGTGGTGGTGAAGGGCGGGTTCGAGATGGATGGCCGGATGTGGCCCTCGCTATCGGCCATCGCCAAACACATCACGGGTACGACATGGTCCGGCCCGCGCTTCTTTGGCCTGACCACTGCCGCTGGAACAGCCGTATGAAGAAGATCCGCTGCGCCATCTATACCCGCAAGAGCTCGGAGGAGGGGCTGGAGCAGGAGTTCAACTCGCTGGACGCACAGCGTGAAGCCTGTGCGTCCTACATCGCTAGCCAGAAGCATGAGGGCTGGGTGCTGCTGCCTACCAGTTACGATGACGGTGGCTTGTCGGGAGGATCACTGGAACGCCCGGCGCTCCAACGTCTGCTGGCTGACATGCGCGACGGCAATGTCGATCAGGTCGTGGTCTACAAGATTGACCGGCTGACGCGCTCACTGGCGGACTTCTCGAAGATCGTTGACGTGCTGGATGCGGCAGGAGCGTCCTTTGTCTCGGTGACCCAGTCATTCAACACAGCCACCAGCATGGGGCGTCTCACACTGAACATGCTGCTGAGCTTTGCACAGTTCGAACGCGAGGTGACTGCAGAGCGTATCCGGGACAAGATCGCGGCCTCCAAGCGGAAGGGTCTGTGGATGGGCGGGCTGGTGCCCATTGGCTATGACGCAGATGGCCGGACACTCACGATCAACGCGGATGAAGCAAGCACCGTCCGCAAGCTTTATGACCTCTATGAGCAGTACGGCAGCGTGCGTGAAGTGAAGGAATGTGCAGATCGCCTCGGCCTCAGGACAAAAGCGCGTGGAACAAAGGAAAGCAGGACAAGCGGCGGCGGCCCGTTTACAAGGGGCCATATCCATCAGATCCTGACCAACCCGCTTTACGCAGGCCGTATCCGGCATCGTAAGATGGTGCATGAGGGCCAGCACCCTGCGATCATTGACCCGGACCGTTGGGAGCAGATCCAGCAGAGCCTGCAGCAGGGCGCGGCACGCACCCGCAACGCAGCTGCTAGCACACGCGTCTCGCAGCTCTGTGGTAAGCTCTTTGACGAGACAGGCGACAGACTGACGCCGTCACATAGCAAGACGAGGGCAGGCAAGCGGTTGCGTTACTACGTCTCGCATCGGTTGATCGCCAGGAGCGGTGTGCCCAACCAAGAGGGCTGGCGATTGCCCGCGCCGGAACTGGAAGAACAGGTTGCAGCAATGATCTACAAGATGTTCGCAACGCCCGCTGCGGTATCGCGCCTCGTGTCGGACCTGACGGCTGACGCTATCGGGCGCAAGACATCAAACCTGTTGGACTGGCTGCAGCAAGCCAAGCCCTCAGACATACTCAGGCTGGTTGAGACGATCACCGTCTTCCCCGGGCAACTCAAGCTGCGGTTTGATGCGGCTGAGGTTGCATCACTTCTCTGCGTAGATGCCACATCACTCAACGAAGAAGCGCTTGCGCTTACGCGTGTCTTCCAGATGCGGAAGCGTGGCGTTGAAACCAAACTCATCTTCAGCAATGCACCGACGGGTCAGGACGACAAGCTCGTCCGTAATATCGCCAAGGCGCATCACTGGTTTGAACAGATCAAATCCGGCAAGACCTTTGACGAGGTCGCCACAGACGAGAACACATCCAAACGGCGCATCCAGCAAATGATCGACCTCGCCTTTCTCGCGCCCGACATCATCCGCGATGTGCTCGATGGCACCCAGCCGGTTGGTTTTACGTCTGACTGGGTGAAGCAACATGGCCTGCCGTCGGACTGGTCCGCGCAACGCCAGCTGCT
>CAYZKE010000007.1:0-22513 GCA_964478505.1 uncultured Loktanella sp. | reverse complement strand
CGTGACCGGTACGTCCCCACTGCAATACCAGAAGGACCTGCGCCTGCTGCGTGCCCGCGATGCGCTTCAGACATCCAGCGCAAAAGTGTCAGAGATCGCATTCGGTGTCGGATACGAAAGCTCGGCGCAGTTTTCGCGGGAGTATTCTCGTAAATTTGGTCGATCCCCCAGAAAGGACCGTGAACTCGTCGCAGTTGAGTGAAACACTTTGTCGTCCCAGCTTTGGTCAGGTTCGGGTCTAAGGCATGCTATCCGATGTTAGCATTCTGCGACGGCAGTCTCGGTAGGAATGGGCTCAAAACTGCCGTTCGCGGCGGACGTCATGAAGGTCCGGTTTGGACCGTTCGTTTCGGTGTGATCTAAGCTGATCACCTATAATGCTGCAAAGCGGAGAACGGCAGGAACGAGCCCAAATGTACCGGTACCGCTTGCTGCATTAAGGGCTGCAATGGACGAAAAGGAGACCTTCTCCGCAGCCGTATCACTAAGTAGATTCTTCCAAAGGGCGGAAGCAGTTCACTGCTAGAACGGAACTACACCACGCATCACTGCCCATTTGAAAACAATGAGGGCAATAGCTGCAATTGCAGCGAGTCTTACCCACAGGAACAAGATCAGCCAGACACCTACGAAAATCATCGCGTTCCAATAGAGCTGATCATGATAGTAGCCCATGCCCATAGGTTCGATAAGGAACGAAATCTCTGCAATTGGTCGTATGAGAATCCCGAATGATCCGCACAGTCCGATGGTAAGAAACACGCATCCAACAAACATCGAGACGACTTGCGATATTTGAAAAAGGAAACCCTCGGAAAGAGAACGCATAAGATAAACAATCATTAAGTTATGCGTGTTAGGATAAATCACCTTTCGCGTGTGGCCAATGTTATTTCGGCAACAGAAGGTAAAAAGTCGATACTTAAGACTGACAAAGTAGCGCGTTCATTAGGCTTCAGAACGTTGAGAAACCGCACCAAAAGATTTCTTGGTGTCTGCAGAGCGTTGCGACGGCGATCCTATTACCACAACAACGCTCAGCAGCATTATCAGAACTAATTCAAACATTTACTTAACTCCATTATTCGCCACAACAGGCTGCATTCGCTAATCTAGCACTGAGTATTCTTTTAGTTGTGCGACCACCAAAAATACACCTATCCTAAAGGTCAGTGACCTAGGGTAACTGTGGCGGTTCAGACAGAACCGTGCCTGCTTCGTGCCGCATTGTGAGCTTTTGGCACTGTAATGACATAGTTGTCGGAGACGGATTGCAGCACAAAGCATACCTTGGCGACAGTGACTCGTTTTGGGTCGGTAGGTTCTATCTCGATCTGATCCCTGCCGACCGTCACATGAACTATTGGCTATAGGATCAATTCAATCATCTTACGCGTAGACAGGCTGGATGTGGTCCAGTCTTGGGCACCGGCAACGGAGTTCTGCTTTTTGGTGTTCTCTTGCGTTTGAATACATGTTTAGATTGCAGGGGTCACACTAGAGAAAAACGACATGTCATTTTCCCGGAAAGCGACGCGATACCTGAAGTCAGAAGAACTCGACAATCCATGTGCCTTTCAGACTTACAGGCAGATTGAAGAGCTGAACGTCCGATCTACCGCCTATTGGCATTCACTCTATCAAGGTCGGCACATCGGAATTCACAAACCTGACGCGTCAATCTGCAATTGGACTGCAAGAATACTTACGAAGGATAAATTGTATCGGCAAAAGTGCTTAGGCTCGGCTTTGGAACTTGGGAGCGGATCCATCAACTATCGCACCGCTTTGGCCAGAGCGTTTGAATGGTTTGAAACGCGTGAGATCAAAGCGATGGCAACGTCACCTCGCGCGGTTGGTCGGATCAAAGACGTCAACATTTGCCCGATTGGTGAAGTTTACACCGTAGGGCATGCTTTGAAGGACTATTGCGAATGGACGCGGATCGCCCGCTCGGAAGGTGGCCACTACAACAACCTGGTCCTTATCAATTATCATCTGGTCCCAAACTTCGCGTTGTTGCCTCTAGAGGAGTTCAATGCACGGCATCTCAGAGAACTTGCGCAACAAGTTCTGGAAACACCTCCCAAATATGGGTTTCGGGAACGTCTACCGCGCGTCGGCATAGAGGAGTTATCCAGCGATGAGTTACGACGTCGCAAGCGGACCTTTAACTCGCTCGTGACCATCCTAAAGATGGCATTCAAACATGCATGGGATAACGCAGCCATTGACTCCGAAAGACCTTGGCGATGTCTTAAGCGAATTCCAATCAATCACTCGCCAAGAACGATTTTTCTGGACCGGAAGGAATGCACACAGCTTCTTGAGGAATGCACCCCAGCGCTTAAGAAGCTTGTGCTTGCGGCTCTCTACAGTGGTT
This sequence comes from uncultured Loktanella sp., assembly GCA_964478505.1. Classification (GTDB taxonomy): domain Bacteria; phylum Pseudomonadota; class Alphaproteobacteria; order Rhodobacterales; family Rhodobacteraceae; genus Yoonia. The sequence continues at coordinate 20,130 of CAYZKE010000007.1, read as the reverse complement.
GCCGTGTAGGAGAGTTGGGCAACCTCATCGTGGGGGATGTAGGCAAGCAAGGTTTTGGCATCCGCGTTGATGCTTTCAAACGTTCACCTGCCCGCTTTGTGTTTCTGCCGGATGAGGGAATGGCCTTCTTCATGGCGCAGTGCGAAGGCAAATCTGCGCAGGACTTTGTTCTGACTTCGGACATGGGCAAACCTTGGCGCAAGCAGCACACGCAACTGTTTCGGAGAGCGGTTGCGAAAGCCGGGCTACCGCGTGCGTTCGTGTTTCACGGACTGCGTCATACCTATGCTAGCGATCTTGTCAGGGCAGGCGTGCCCCTAGACATCGTGGCAAAACAACTCGGACACGCGAGCAGCCTGACTGTCAGTAACACCTATGGCCACCTCGCTGAACAGTATCGGGAAGAGCAGATCAGGACGAGATTCTCGCCTTTGAGCATTCAGCAAGTTCAAGATGCTAAACTTCGTAGACCCCAGCTCAATCAGCTCTGGAGCAATGTCCAGACCGGAAATTGGCGGGAGTATGCGCAGACAGCTCCAAACAACGTCCAGCCGCGCCAAGCTTTTGCCAATCCCGTCAAAGAGATTGCTGAATACTTCAGGAATGTGGACGAGTTGATAACCCGAACCAATGGATCGAAGCCGAATTGAACAGGTGTTCTAAACTCCGCAGTTGGATAGTGTCCCTCAGTTGCTCTGCTGGCCAACTAGCATTTCCTTAACCACTGGAGTTGATCAACGATGCCAAAAAAAGGCAATATCATTATGCTAAGATCGAGCTACGACCTAGAAAAGATCAGGCGCTTGGAGGTCGCACTCATTGAATATGTGGAGCGTTATGGCCTCACCGATAGTGCTAGGGACGCTCTCGAGCAGTTGGAAGACATTCAAAGGCCTCCGAATGAGAAGACTTGATTTCAGGTCTATGGACTGCATCGCCGAATAAACCGATTGAACCGAGGTCAGCTTTGGGCCGTTCGCATCGTCACAATCACGGACTAGCATCCAAGATGCTGCAAACGACCGAATGGCGGCAATGAGCCGATAGCGGACCTGTTGGATTTGTGCTGCGTGCGCATGCAGCAGAACAATTTCCACTTCTGCAGTATTTCCCATATTGCGATGCCGTACGAAAGCAGGTCATTCAACTAGACCGCAGCAAGGGAGCGATGGCCAATGATCAAGCTGGGGACTAAGCTCGGTCACGCCTTCATGCCGACTATGCAACGCGGCAACTTCTCGAGTGTCGCTATTAATGCAAGGCGCTTAATCTGCTTGCGCAGAACGCGATGTCCATCTTGGTTAAGACCAACCAAATGAAACGTATCTTTGCCGATATCTATGCCAATCGACATCAGTTCATCAAATTCAGTCTTCGCCATGCTACTTCTCCTATATGCAGGTGAACTAGGCTCAGCCTAACCTGCTGGGTGAAACAGCCGGTACGTCCCATTAGCGGACCTTCGTGGAGTCCGCAGCGGATGACAGCTTTGAGCCCAATACGGTAGATGCTGCAAACTGTGCTGACGGCAGAAACGGGTGGGTAGCAGTCATTCATCGCAGTTTTCTGGCGGCGCTGTATGTTTTGAGCGTAGGTGTTTGAAATCGCATTGGAAAGGAAACAGAACTAAGTCTTGCGGTCGTTAAAGAACCCAAGCGCATCCACTTTTGCATCATCACCGTGTCCGGAGTTCGCATCCTCTGCCTCAATGATCTTCTTGCTGTAATTCATTCATTCTAAGGTCCACAAAGATACGTTTCCAGTAAGGCAATCAGTTCGGGCACAGTCCGGTTTACACTTGATCCCGGCGAAAATGCTTCAATTGCGGCAATTGACTTCGGGCCCAGAACACCATCGACCTGTCCCGGGTTTTCACCAGCTACGATCAGTAAGCGCTGAAGCGCCGCTACGTCATCGGTTTCTGCGACAGATGCCGCGCGGCACAGTACTTTCGCTGTTGTTGCGCCTGTGCCGATCGTGTCCGGCGCGACTGCGGCGTTAACCGGGTCTGTGGCTGGAACAGCAAGAGCAGCGACCGGGAAAGGCGCGGCCGTCTCCACTTCTGCGCCCAGCAGGCATTGGCCAATTGATCTTGCTACGATCTCTGCACCTTCAGGCGGGATACCAACGCGGGACATTTCACAAGTTTGCGCAGACACGTCGCAGGTTATCGTCATCTCCCAGTCCTGAAAGGCGTCGGTCGGACGCAGTGTCCCTTCGGCTGATGCAAATATTGTGTAAGCATATCCGCTGACGACTCCGTCCTGCCAGAACGCCGGAAACTGGGCTGATGGAACGTCTGACACATGCGATACGACGCTAATTGCACCTGGCAACGGCCGATCGAAAGTGTTCGAGACACATGGCGCGGCGACCGACGACGATGCGCTCAAACCGAGCCAAAGCGCATGTAGCAAGAGACGGGCTATCATTGCCCTACCCTGATCAAGGGACCGTGTGCGCGAAACGCCAATGACGCCAAGACCACCGCATTTGTGTTGACCGTCACCGAGCTGTTTGTCGTGCCATCAATCTCGTAAATGCCTTCGGGCCAGCCACGCTCTGTGTCACCTAAAGGTGCAATCGCGGCCACCAGTTCACGTGTATAATCCGTGCCGAAAAGTGCATCCCACGCGAAAGACACCTTTGTTGTGATCGTGCGCTTGCTGTCTAGTCTCTCACCTTTGAACGTCATTACCGCCCAAGGCGCACCACCACCCCAGACAGACGAGTAGATAAAGTATGGGGCCACATCGATATGAGACTCGCTCACAGCTGTCAGGATGCCGGAATTCCGATAGCGGGCTTCCTGCGCACTGTAGATCGCAGTTGCAAATCGTGCAGACCGCGCGTCAAAGCCAAATTCCAATCCGTCAAAGAGATAGGGCTCGCTCACTGTAAAAGCAGGAGTGACGTTACGATGTAGCCGCGTGTCTACGGGGATCGGGTGGCCTTCGACGTCGCGTACCATCAGATGGCTTTCTGCGTCATAGGCATTATAAACGTCGTAACCAAAAAGCATCATCGCCTTCGCTGCATATTGCTCGTAACCAACCCGCCCCTCTTGGTCACGTCGCAAGTTCCCTTCGATCATATTGCCACCAATGAGTTGACCGTTTTCAACCATTTCGGAAAGGTTCCACCGATTGATGAGGCGCGCGGATTGGGGAGCAAGTTCGGGATAGTTGGCTTCGACATGGCCAAGTGCTGCCACCATGCGGGCAATGTCCAAGGCTGACCAACCAAGGCCACGAGCGACGGGTTCATTGGCGTAGTTTACCAATTCTCCGGTTCGCACATTATAGGCCTTGTTTGGCAGTACGCCGTCAAACAGCCGGATGTCATTGAGAGTATCCAAAGCCAAGCCAATGCGCGCGACTGCTTCGCTGCGCGCAATGACACCTAGCCTTTCGGCCGAAATGGTTGCGACGAAATACGATCCGGTTTCCCACATCGTGGTGGACGGGTAATTGTCTGTCGAGTTCACAAGGCCCGTTGTGGGGTCAGTGTTGTTCTGGAAGTAGCGCCACGCAATCTGTGCATATGCGATGTCGTCTGGCGAAGAGGTCCCCGTGATCGCAAGCGGCAGTGATGCAACGTCGTCAAACTGTGCCATTTGCCCACCTGAGTTCTGTGTGTCGTCAGCGCCGTCAGAACGGCGATCAATCGCAGTGACCAGTGCCAGACCGCACGCCAGAGCCAGCAAAAAGATGATATGGCTACGTGCTTTGATGATGTTGTCTTTAACGCTCATGTTATTCAATTCCTTCTTCCGCGCGGGGCAACCAAAGTGCAGCGCCGATAATGCCCAGCATCGCCAGACAGTTGTTAAAACCCCATAGAATGTTTGATACGACGCCGGTGACGGAATGCGGTGTCGTGTCAGTGGCAAGCGCCCCTATCGCCCAGAGACCTGCAAGGGCTGTCAAAGCGACGACGGCGATTTGCGGCTTCACCAATGCGAGGAAATTCCCCGACTGTCGCACTTTGGGTGTGACCTTGAAAGATATCTGGCTGCCTTTCAGCACCGATGTGATGGCCCGCAAACCCAAGGGGAAGAATGACAGATAGCTGGACTTTGCCGCATACCCTGGCACGCCCCAAGTTCCCGCCATCATGGCCAGTTCTAGTGTCACAAGAAACGGGATCAGGTGCCAAAAGAACGCGTCCGAGTAAGCCGTCACCGGCGAAATACCTGTGAACAAATAAACAATCGGGGCGATCAGAAATATCACGTTCCAGATTGGTGCCAGATAGGAATAGAACGTTGTGGCGTACATCATCCGCTGGGGAAACGTCAGGCCGCGCCGAAAGAGTGAATTGTCATGGACCAGAATATCAAGACTGCCACCCGCATATTTGTAGCGCTGTATGGTCCAAGTCAGCAGGTCTTGCGGGGACAGCATTTTGCTTTCCACGATTGGATGCATCTTTGACTTCCAACCGCGCTCGCGGTCTGAATGCATCACGATCGAGGTGTAGATGTCTTCTGAGACGTGAAAACGATAAGGCGTCAGGATTTCGGTGGTCGCCGCTTCTGTGCGGATCGCTTCCATCAGGTCCGGGGCAATCTCGCGCTCTTTGCTTGAGACCGTAACAACCTCTTCTGTGGCATGGGCGCGGGTTTCAACCTTTGCGCCAAAGCTGCGCAACGCGGCTTCCATGACGGCTTCGCGACGGTGGATGGATCCTGCACCACAACAAAAGGAGGCATTCGCCCAGTTCCGGCGGCGCTGAATGATATCGTAAAACATCTTGGGGTCGGACACAAAAGGATCAGCGCCGATCCGGATTGGTCCGACGACTTTCTGTATCACGCGGCCGGCTATGGCTGCTCTTTGACCAAAGCGTCGGTTCAGGACTGCATCAAGGGTTTCACCCTCTGGCAGGTCATAGAACCACTGCGGTGTTTGAACCCATGCCATCTTGGGATCATTGAAGTACCCCAAGGTGTTTTCAAGAATTGTGGGAAAGGGTCGTGTGTCAGCGTCGCAAATGATCAGCAGGTCACCCGATGTCTGTTCCATCGCGTGCCGCAGGTTACCGGCCTTAAAGCCCTCGTTTGTGGTGCGCGTAATGTAGTTGACACCTTCTGCTTCAGCGACGCGCCGCATCTCTGCACGGCGTCCGTCGTCAAGAACGTGAATACGAATGTCGATTGCGTGGGGATATGTGATTTTCTTGGCATCGCGCAGACCAAGACGCACCAGCGCGGGGTCCTCGTTATAGGTTGCGAACATGATATCAACAGCCAAGGGGCGGTCGCCCTCGGGGTGATCGGGTGCTATATCATTAAGGCATGCCGGAGGGGCCAGGATCTCAATTGGTTCGTCTTTCCAAAGATTGAAGACGAAAAGGATCAACCCGATATATGCACAGGTTTCGGCCACAGCGAGCGGGACCGCGAACCACATCGCCTCGGTATTGAGGGACGCTGTCCAGCGCCACCAAATGTACCATGCGCCGACGACCAAGGCGATCGTCGCGAGTGCCTGCCACAGCAGCTCACGCGGTGCCGAATATGGCAGTGGCGGCTCCGGTGTCCGGTCTTCAAACTTGAGAAAATAGTCGTCCATTTAAATGGCCATCGCTGACTTGCGGGATTTCAGAAGTTCCCAAGGGGTTGGACCCAGCCCGATCGTCCAAGCCAGAGGTTGAAATTTTGACAGACCAATCGTGACAGCAAACGACAAAGGCAGCGCGACGGCAAACCGCCCGATGACGATCATCCACGGGCCCATGAACCGTGAGATCTCGGTTGTGAAAATCGCGATGTCGTACAGGTCGATCACAAACGGATGCACAAGATAGACACCAAAGGTATAGCGCGCCAGCTCGCTCCACTTAGCAGACCATTGCAGATACTGCCCACCAATAAAGATGAAAAACACAAAGATCGGCATCAGGAAGTGGCCATAAAAATCCCAGCCACTGCGCACACCCCATGATCCCGTATCAAAAGCGGTATAGAAGAAGGGCAAGGTTGCGATATAGGCCAGTGCTGCAAAGTAAAAACCAACCCGGCGGATCAGGCGCGACTCGCCGCGCGGGATGCCGTCATTCCAAAGCCCATAGATGGCAAAGGCCGCCATACCGTACCCGACATAACCGAAAATCTTGATCGCACGCAGAATGTAGTCACGCAGCATTGGATCAACGTCCAAACCCCATATGAACGCTTGCGCATTGTTCATCACACCGATGGTGATTACCACTGTCAGACCAAGAACAGGATAGCGTGTCGCTGCCCGCATGACGGGGTAGAATAGGAAAAGCGCAAAGAGCGTTGGCAGAAAGTGCATGTGATATTGGGACTTGCCCAAGATCAAATAACCCAACCAGGACTTGGCCTGCCCAAGCTGCTCCCAGATGTAGGGCGCATAGTTGAAGGCATCTGCCTTCAGCAGCCGGAAGAACGCGTAAAACACAGCCCAGAACAAGAACGGGACAAGCAGCCTTTGGGCCTGCGTAGAAATGACACTGCCATAGTGGGGCATCTTTTTGTCCACACGCATCGCCATAAGAAACAACGAAAACATGAAAAACATCTCAGAGCCGGAAAACTCGCCGAGTGACCGCATGAAGACAGGTATGACCCTTTCTCCCTGGGTCGCGTCCGGAAATGCCTGCCCGCCAAAATCAGTCGAACTGTGAATAAGGACGACGCCAAAAGCTGCAAAGACGCGGTTTGCATCAAACCAGACCAAACGTGGCTTAGAAGCGGTGCTCATTGGCTTACCCCCGGTGCAGGGCAGCTTTGTGGCAACACCTGACGTACCTGAAGCGGTTCCAGCTTGTGTTCTTGGGTACTACACGCAGTGGCCGCGACTTCGCCTTCCGCCACTACGGGACGGCAATAAAGGAATTCTTCAACCGGAATGACAGGTCTGACCGTGTTGCGGCTTGCGCAGGCACAGCAGGGGATTTCTTCAACGGCAGGGTTGGGATGGCACTTGTTTGCGCGAATATCGGTTCCAACAAAAGCTGTGTCCCAGACTTGTGTGTTCTGGTTCACATGCTGCAAGATTGGTCCCTGCACCTTGTAGAGAAGCGCCGCCAGAATAACCCCGTTGTTATTTGCCGTTTGCAGGGGAATGAACCCATTCCCGTTCTCATAAAGGCCCTCGTAGAACCCACGATCCGGCACTGACAGGTCTGCGACAGTCTCAAATAGCAGGTCGGTATACGGCGTATCCCAAAGCGCCCACAAACCAACTGCAGCCTTCGCGGACACGGCGGCGCGGTCGGGTTGATACGTGCCTGTTGGGTCAAGTGTGTTCCACGCATAACCATCGGCAAAAATGCTGTCATAGACAAAATATGGGCTGCCTTCGACCTGATGCTCTGATCTTGCGGTGATGATGCCCGTCCGTTCAAACCGACGCTGCTGGACAAGATAGATCCGGTTGGCAAATTCTGCCCGCCAGCCGTTGCTTGCGACCATATTGTCGTTTGTGTCGTCAGTTGGCAGATCCCAGCCCAGCTCGAGCCCATCCAGAATGTAGCCTTCGGTCAAAACATAGTTCTGGCTTTTGAAAACACGTGGATCGCGTCCGTCATATGGCACACGAACGCCATAGATATAGGCATATTCCAATGGTTCTGGCGACATCGCACGTGCGACATCGAACCCCCAAAGAGCGAAGCCTTTCGCGGCATACTCCTCATAGCCAAGACGGCCTTCTTGCACATAGCGTGTCTCGCCGTTGCCTTGTGTGAACGAGCCGAACATACGGCCATCTTCATTGACCAGATTGCAAAAATTCCAACGCATCGGAACGTTGTCGACGCTATTTGCAAGATGCGGATGGCGTTCTTTGAGAATGCGCAGCCAGACCAGAAGGCGGCCGATGTCATTTGCGGACATACCAATCTCACCCGGCTGGTTCGCATAGTTCACCATTTCGCCGGTTGCGGCGTGATACACTTTGTTGGGCGCTTCTCCGCGATACAAAGGCAGGTTGCGCAGCGTATTCAGGATACGGGTCGCACGGTCATCAAGCTCTCTTTTATCGATCACACACAGCTCGTAGGCCGCAACCATGGCGCTGATATAGGATGCAGTGTCCCAAAGGGTTGTCGAAGGGAAGTTTCCGACCGCATTCACCAAACCGGTTTCCGGTTGATAAAACGTCTCGAAATAGGACCAGGCGGTTTTGGCCATCTCGAACTCGCGCGCTGTCAAAGGCCCATTGCGACCGAAATGCGCAGTATTCTGGTTGCGCGATCCAGCCATACATTCCTGTGCGACCGGCTCTGATGCGACGATGGTCAGCGCCGTACCCGATGTTATCGTGACACTGTCGTAGTCTTGCCCATCGACGGCAACACCGTCGATAGTGATCGCCAGAGTTGAATCTGGGCTATCCTGCGCCAAGGCCGGGGCAATCCAACAAAGGCCAAGTCCTGAAATTGCGACTGCGCACAAAAAGCTGGTAAATATATCTTTTTTCACGAATTTTCTCCTGACTGCACTGCAATCGGTTTCTTTGGGCGCGATTGGTTCTTGCCCGCCTTGAGGAAGGCCAAAGAGAGACGGTTGCGACCGTCGACGGGGCCGTATCTGACGACATCCGCGCATTTGAGAATAAGGCCCAGTCCACGTCCGCTTTCGGCCATCGGGTCGACAGCCTGCAGGATTTTGACGTGATCGCGAGGATCGAATGCTTCTGCTCCAGCGGGGTCGAATATCTCGATAACCACAGCTTGGGGAATTTCTGTAACGATCAGATCTATATAGGCATCAGCGGTTTTCGAGTTTGCATGAACGACGATGTTGGTCAGCGCTTCTGTGACAGATATTTCACAACGCACTGCATCTTCGCCCTTAAGGACCATGCTGACAGCCGCCTTCAGAGACATGACCATAGGGTCCACGTCTTCCAAGATTTTTTGCATCTGATGGTGGCTCTTGATCACTGGTATTCAGCCATTGACTGAACGGCTGCATCGACATCCTTGTAGACCACAAAAACCCGATCCATCCGGCAGATGCGAAACATCTGCTGCACGTCACTGTTAAGACCTGAAATAACAAGATCTCCACGATGTCCGATTTTCTTCAGGACGCCAACCAGCGCCCCAAGACCCGAGGAATCGAGAAACGATACATTCTTGAAATCAATGACGACCCGATTTGCACCGCCATTGATGATGTCCGTCACCTCGTCTTTGAACATTTTTGCATTCGCGGCCGTCAGACGTTCGGCACCGGGTCTGACGACTGTTATGTTCTCATCAAGCGTTGTTGTATGTATCACTGGGATTCTTCCTCTCTAAGGCGAGAACCGTTAGATCGTCTTCTAACGGCACGCCGTTGCGCCACAGGTTCAGCGCCTGCACAATGGATTGCGGGATTTCGTCAACTCCCAAGCGTGGGAACAAGCGCGCGATGTCGCCGACCCGTGGGGTGCCAAAAGGTTGATGCGAAGAGTTTTCGGCCTCTGCTGCAGCGTCCGAACAAATGACCAGGGTCGCGCCGATTTCAAATTGATGCGCATTGTTGTCGTAAGTTGCTGCAGGCATCATGCCAACAGGAAAGCCACCGTCGCCAACCAAGGTCACGTACCCGGCCGGATCGACATAGAACGCCGATGGGTACCCTGCCTGGCAGTAATCCAGACGCCCTGACACTCTGTCGACAATGCCGCAAAACATGGTGAAATAGTCGTCGCCGCCGAACGCGCTGAAGCGTGCGTTCAATGTGGCGACCATTCCGGCGGGGTCGGGCTGACCATGCGCATCGAAAGCATGAGTGCGGAAATAGTCCGGCGTAATCAGATGGCCGATCGCAACGGACAACAGCGATGCGTGCACCCCGTGCCCTGACACATCAACCGCGTAGAAACCCAGCTTTTTATCGTTTAATTCAAAGTATCCAAACATATCGCCAGAGACGATTGACGACGGCACGAAAGCAGATGCGACCCGAAAGCCCATCACTTCGTCCTGCAGATTTGGCAAGAGCTGACACTGTGCCACAGCCGCTGCGCGCAGATCATCCTGAATGCGCTGGTTGGTCTCTTTGATGATGCGCGTCCGGTCAGCAAGTTCTGCCGCGTGATTGATCAAACGCACCGCAGTCAGTAACCGCGCCTTTAACAATGCGGGGCTGCTCCCTTTGGTGATGAAATCGTCAACGCCAGCCAGCAGAGCAGCGTCACGTATGTCGACATCATCCGCCCCTGTGACCATAATCACATGGACATATTGATCCAGATTGCGCGCGCGTATCTCACGGGTAAGGTCAATGCCATCAAGGTGCGGCATCTCAAGATCACTGATCACGATCTCTGCTCTTGTCCGCGCCACGAGATCAAGTGCAATATCACCGTCCGCAGCTTCGATTGCCTCAAATCCAAGACCATTGATCAGCGTGCACAGAAAGTGCCGTTGCAGATCAGAATCTTCGGCAACGATCACCTTCAGTCGAGGTGCTTGAGTTTGGTGTAATGTGCGGTCGAACATTTGATATCTCCTTGGCGAAGGAGATATCTTGATTAACAAAGTGTTTCATCAACGCGGGCGGTTTAGTGCGAAGCGCTTTTGGGACGAAGACCCATCCGAACGGGTAGGTCCTAGAAAAGACCCGCCTCACGCGCAATCAATGCAGCCTGTGTGCGATTGGCTGCACCCAGTTTCCGGTATAGCGTTTTCATATGCAGTTTGACGGTGGGCTCTTGGATGTCGAGATCGCGGGCGATCTCTTTGTTTGACTTGCCTTGGGTCAGCCCTTCAAGGACCTGCAACTCGCGTGCCGTCAACTTGTCCGCCAAAGGGTTCGTTTCAACGTCATCCACCGCCGTCATAAAGTCGAGCGGGGCATATTGTTCACCCATCGCCATGAACTTTACTGCATTAACCAGTGATTTGGCCGGTAGTGACTTGGGCACAAACCCTGAGGCCCCGGCTTCTAAAGCTGCTTCTGCGACCTGCTTGGTTGCTTCTCCTGAAATCAGTGCAACTTTTTGACCTCGGCCCATTGCGATAGCCGCCTTGAGACCTTCAAGCCCGTTCATTCCGGGCATATTGTAGTCCAGCAAGATGAGATCATAGGGCGGATCGTTCTGAATGCGCTCGGCTGCTTGGGCAAAAGTGCCGACGGCCTCAGTCTCCATGCTGCCTTCGTTTTCCAGAAACAAGACCAGCGTGTCTCTGAGCAGATCATGATCATCGGCGATTAGGACTCTCATTGCGCTTCCTCGTGAATTTAGCCGTCAATAGCTGTCGACTATGACCAATCAATGGCACAACTTTTAGAAGAATAAGGCTTCTGAACTCTTTTGGATAGTATAGCTACCGCATCGGGTATGCCATCCATCTCGTTTGAGATGTGCAGGCATCATTTGCGCAAAACCGCTGTCCTTCTGCTCGGTTGCGATGGACCCTTTATTGTTCGATCAAGCGGTACGCAAACTTGCATGAAAGTACGAGTGATGACACATATCCGAAAAGCCGTTTTTCCCGTTGCAGGGATGGGAACACGTTTCCTGCCCGCGACCAAGTCCATTCCCAAAGAAATGCTGACATTGGTTGATCGTCCTTTGATCCAATATGCGGTGGATGAAGCACGCGAAGCTGGCATCGAGGAGTTCATCTTTGTGTCTGCGGCAGGCAAAGGCGCATTGGAAGACTACTTTGATACGGCCGCTGCGCTGGAAACACGATTGCAGGCGGCCGGCAAAGCAGACGCACTTGCCGCCCTTGAACCAACGCGCATGCCCGAGGGTGCCTTGACAATTCTGCGTCAAGCCCAGCCCCTGGGGCTGGGCCATGCTGTCCGACAAGCCAAGAGACTGATCGGAAACGAGCCTTTCGCAGTTATCCTGCCGGATGATGTGATTAAGGGCGAACGCGGTGCATTGGCGCAAATGGTTGATGCCCATCGCAACATCGGCGGCCATATGGTTGCAACCATGGACGTTCCGCTTGCGGAAACACACATGTATGGCATTCTCGACGTCAAGAAAGAGGCTGGCGCGCTTGCCTATGCACGTGGCTTAGTTGAAAAACCCCGCCCCGATCTGGCGCCGTCAACAAAGGCGGTCATTGGTCGCTATATTCTGGACAGTGCGATTATGGATCGCCTTGACGCTTTGTGCCCGGGCGCCGGTGGAGAGTTGCAACTGACAGATGCGATCAATGCCGACGTCAAATCTGTGGGTGTCACCGGATACATGTTTGAAGGTCAGCGGTTCGATTGCGGGTCGGTCCAAGGCTATGTTCAGGCCACTGCATCATTCGCCTTAAGTCGGGCCGACCTGCGCGACGCATATGCAGCCTTTGTCGATCAGCGCCCCCGACCACTGCGATTGGTTGCCTGATTTGGATCAAACCGGCAAATATGCCCCGTCGACCTATCCGAACGGATAGGTCGATATCCCCATGCCCGCATGCTTTCGGACTTTTTCAATGTCAAAAGAGTGCGGTAAATGCAGAGGATACCCCATGTTAAGCCACTTCAAAAAAATTACACTTGGTCTGTCATTGGCCGTTGGTCTGGTTTCAATCTCAATGGCACAGGAGATGGCAGCGCCGTCCGGCGATGTTGTGTTGACTGTGTCTGGTGATCTCTCAATGACCAATGATGGAGACCAACTGCTTCTTGATCTTGATATGTTGATGGCATTGCCAGCCACGACATTCGAGACCTCAACCATATGGACTGAGGGCGTGCACGATTTTACGGGCGTCTCACTCGCAGACTTTGCTGCCAGCATCGGTGTAGAGGCCGGGCATTTTCTGGCGACAGCGATCAATGACTATACGGTTGAAATCCCTTTCAGCGATGCAGTCGCGGGCGGACCTATCATCGCTTATCTGATGGACGGTGAAGCAATGTCTGTCCGCGACAAGGGGCCGCTCTGGGTGATCTACCCCTATGACAGCAACAGCCTCTATCGCTCGGAAGTAGTTTATTCGCGCAGCATCTGGCAACTCGACAGGGTGGAAATCGTTCAGTAACCCTGTAGGTCAATTGAAAGGCTTCAATCGAAGGGACCTCTGAGGTGTTCACCGCCATATTGCCACGTAATGAGAAGGGTCGCAGAATTGCAGTTCTCGCGGGCTTTGTGGCTGTGTCTGCGGTCGCCTTGCTCACATATAATGTGTCAAAGGAAATCCGTCTGCTTGGCTCTGCCCGATCAGATAATGTGCAGTGGTCGCTGGTTCAAACGCAGGTTGAATTTCTTGAGTTCGTGCAAGAAGTCGAAAGTGATCCTGTAGACTTGGTGCAGATGCGGCAAGAGTTCGATATCTTCTTCAGCCGCATAGCTACGGTCAAAGAAGCCACTGTCTTTGAAGGTCTGCGCGCTGATCCAACAGTCCGGCAGCATTTGGACGCATTGACCCAGTTTATGGACCAAGCTGTCGGGATGATTGATGCGCCTGACAGTGAACTGTTGCAGCAAGTTCCCCAGCTGGAGACGATGGCGCAAGAGATTGCCGCAAGTGTTCGGGCGTTGGGGAACTCCGGGCTTGATCTGTACGCACGACAGGCTGACTCTCAAAGGCAAGCCGTCGCGCGGACTATGACACAGTTGGCTGTCGCAATTGCTGCGTTGATTGGTGTGCTTTTGTTGGCAATTCTCTATCTCAACCGCCTGAATGCACGCATCTATCGTCGCGAACGCGAAAACAAACAGACATCAACACGTATGAGCACCGTCATGAGCACGTCACTTGACGGCGTCATTGTATGCGACGCCAACGGGCTGATTTTGCAGTTCAGCCCAGCAGCCGAAGGAATATTTGGTTTCAAAGAAGAAGATGTTCTCGGCCAAGATATAGGATCTGTCATTGTGCCCGATCACATGCGCAAAGCGCATGACGCCGGCATGGAGCGTATGCGCGAGAAGGGCGAAAAACGCGTTGTCGGGAAAGGGCGGGTCAAGCTGGAAGCCAAGCACCGTGAGGGCCACATCTTTCCCGTTGAGCTTGCGATCCAATCGGCAACGACCGACGAAGGCGAGATTTTTGTCGCGTTCTTGCGCGACATCTCAAATCGCGTTGCGGCAGAAGCCGAACTTGTCGCAGCGCGTGACAAGGCGTTAGCCGGAGAGAAACTCAAGACCGACTTTCTGTCCACAATGAGCCATGAAATCCGAACACCTCTTAATGGGCTTTTGGGAAATATGAGCCTGTTGCGCGACACGAAATTGAACCCTTTGCAGGAGCGATATGTCGGCTACATGGAAACGTCCGGTCGCCTCTTGATGAGTCACATCTCTGATGTCTTGGACATTACGCGCTACGACGCGGGAAAGCTCAGCACGCGGTCACAACCGGTCGATATTTCCGCTTTGCTGCAGGATATTGTGGATAACCAAAAAGGCACCGCCACAAAGAATGAGACTTCGTTAACTTGGCGTTGGCGCGGCGAACGGATGAGCAGGGTTCTGTCCGACTATGATAGGCTTCAGCATGTATTGATGAACCTGATCGGCAATGCTGTGAAATTCACCCGGCGTGGAGAGGTGTCGGTCACCGTCGAAAACGTTGGCGAAGCGGACAATACTGAATTGCTGATCAAGATTGCAGACACCGGGCCTGGTATATCAGCGGACCTTGCTGAGCGGATTTTTGATGATTTCGTCACCGGCAACGTGGCGTATGACCGTGAAGCCGGGGGGACCGGATTGGGCCTGAGCATCGCAAAACGTTTCGTCGATGCACTGGGCGGTGAAATTGGTGTGCAGAGCGTGGTTGGTGAGGGCAGTACCTTCTGGGTCAAACTGCCGGTCATGCCGGCCGGGGAAGCGGATGCCAAACCCAAGCAACCAGCGATTCTGCTGCCGACAAGGCCCTTGAATGTGTTGTTGGTCGAAGATAATGAAATCAACCGCATCGTCGCCCGTGAAATGCTGCAGGCCGAGGGACACTCGGTTGTTGAGGCCCATGATGGACCTCAGGGTGTCGCAGCTGCGACCGAGACCCATTTTGACCTTATATTGATGGATATCAGCATGCCAATCATGGATGGCCGCGCAGCGACCCGGGCCATACGCAACAGCAATGGTGCCTGCAAAGATACGGTCATTGTTGCCCTCACCGCCAATGCCATGCCCGAAGAGCAAAGGGAGTTTCTTGCAGATGGCATGAACGGTATCTTGACCAAACCTCTTTCGCGCCCCGCGTTGCGTGGTCTCTTGGGCCACATCGGCCATCCAGCCAGTCACCCGACACAAAGCATGATAGATATCAGCCATAGCGATCAAGCACGCGATGCTCTGGGTGAAGAGGCCTTTGTGAAACTCAGGTCTCGTTTTGTGACCGAAGTCGATGAATTCCAAAACTGGCTAGAGTCCGGCGAGGTCCATGATTTTCTTGAGACATCAGCACGTGCCCATAAAGTTGCAGGTAGCGCGGCGGTATTTGGAGCAGGTCCGTTGGGAAAGACACTTAAGCAAATTGAGACGGCCGCCAAAGTGGGAAACGTCGACGATATACGTGATAGTTCAGCGCGTTTCGCCGCCAGTTGGATACAAACAAAGGCTCAGCTTTCGAAGAGAGTTTTCTGACACTGAACTTCCAGAATTGACGGCAGTTAGATCACATAGCGCAAAGTAGACCTCGTGCAGACCTGCAAGTACTGTCTAACCGGTTTCTTGGATGCTGCTCCGCACTGCTCAGGGCTCAGAACTACTTTTTACGAAAGCCGAAAGAGCTGCAAGGCGTCTGGTGGGCATCATTCGAAAGGAAGGCTGGCAACGATTCTCATCGCGCGATGTTTCGCGGCTGGACCGTTCTGGACTAGGTTCCAAGGCCGAAATCGACCCCGCTCTTGCCTTGTTAGAGGAAGGCGATTGCATTCGCCAAGTCGAACCTACCGTCAATCCAAAAGGTGGAAGGCCGCCAAGGCTTTTCAGCGTGAACCCGGCACTTCACGGGGGCTGCAATGTCGAAGTGGCTTGAGGCAGCGAAAAGAGCAACCGGGGCGGATATTGGGCAACCGCCTCGGCCTAAAACCCAGCCAGTTTTGTCGGTTGTGTCAGTTGTGCCCGAGGGTGGGCCTCTGAAAGATGAGCAGCTTAGAGCGGCAGAACTTCAAACCTTTCCACACGGCGCATCGGTTGCTGGAAGCCCCAAGACATGGACGGGGCGGGTCGTGTCACTGGACAATTGGCGCACACTGTCCGCATGGGAAAAGCACGGCCCGAAAGACATGGTTTGGTGTGGCAAGCGGAAGCAATGGGTGCCGCATGACGGGTGATGAACTAAAGGACTTTCGCATTGCCACTGGCCTTTCGCAGCGCGCACTGGCCGAAATGGCAGCCGTGCATCCCGATACGGTCCGCTATTGGGAACACAAAGCACGTGTGAACCTGCGCGGCTGGGCACCTGACCGTATGTTGCGGGCGCTGGGCAAGGGCGATCTAGTAGAACGCCACACCTTCCCTGCAAGGCGTGCGCTCGCAGCGTCAGAAATGCCGCGTGGGAAAGAAAAGTGGTGTCTCCTCGCGGCGAAAAGAACGGTCGTTCATGCAGACTGCAGCGGTAGCGTTTGGGCAGTCGGTGAACAACCAACCAAAGCCAAGCCAAGTACGAACATTTGCAACTTCATATCTATTTCTTTCCGTTAAATTACAGGATGAGCGTGAGGGCTCCACCATCGCCGGGGAGGCCATCAAGCAAATCGCCAAACTCTATGCCGTCGAGAAGGCCGCCCGCGGCAAGCCTGCCGAGGAGCGGGCAGCCATGCGACAAGATCAGGCAAAGCCCATCTTTGATGCCCTCGAGACCTGGCTGGCCGATCAACTCCCCAAGATCTCCGGCAAGTCGAAACTCGCTGAGGCCATCCGCTACGCCCAAGGCCGCATGGCCAAGGGGCGCGACTATCTCAGCGACGGCCGCCTCGAGATCGACAACAACATTTGTGAAAACAAGATCCGCCCCGTGGCGGTCGGACGCAAAAACTACCTGTTCGTCGGATCACAGGGCGGCGGAAAAGCCGCCGCCGTGGCCTACACCTTGATCGAGACCGCCCGCATGAACGGCGTCAATCCCGAAGCCTGGCTGACTTGGGTCCTCGAGAACCTTCAGGACCACAACTCCAAGCGCATCGAAGATCTGATGCCCTGGAACTTCACTGCCAAATAAATCAACCGCAGTCACACCGGACGCATACCTTTCAAATGGAAGGTGGCTTAAAAAAACACGTAGGGGGGACTAAAGCGAGACAGGTTCAGTGCCTGCTTTCAGTGCCTAAGAAAGCCATGCTGGATAGGTCCAACTTGCCATCTCAGCTGTTAGAAAAGACTAAGTTCGGTATAAAAGAGATTAGGGGCACCGACCCGCTTCGCGGATGGTCACATGGGTCAACCTATCTTATGTCTGCATGATATATTTGATTTGGAGTCAATCAAACAAGAGATAGAAAGTGCATTATATTAAGGAGCTTAAGGGTAAATTTAGGAAACGATGGCTCGAAAGGTTACGTAAAGGGTAACAAATTCGATACAGCTGCCTGCGCTCTAGTAAAAATGATCAAGGATGCCACCGTGGATTTTAGCGAAAGACCTAAGACTTCTTGTGACGAAATGGCTGGTGCGATGGGCTAATACTGTTGAAAAACTCTTGCTTGATCGAGTGCTCATTCGCTGCCTCAATTCTCTTATTGATTGGAGGATTTGGTGATGATGGGACCGAAGCAGGAAGTACAGCAGTAGTCGCGCACTGTTACTTGTTGTGTATGAGATGTACGTCTAGGTTACTGGGGTTATAGCCGCACTGAAGGGAACATTGCGAATGCACAACTTTTTCGCAGGTGCTTGGGCGATGCTGAGGAGCTATTTGCTATCTCCCGCGCGAGCAATCCTAGACGATCTTGCAAATCTCTTCACTCTCGCAGGTTTTGCCCTTGCATTTTGGGCGGTTGCAAACCCGGGAACAGTTTCAGTCTTTCTAGAAGATATTGCTCGATTTTCCGAAGATTCTTCTGACAGTCTACAGGGTATCGACGTGTCGTCAGCCGACACCGCACGAAACACCGCCGACACCGCACGAAACACTGCCGAGCTCGCTGCGCAGATTCCCAGTACTCTGCGATTTTCTGCCGAGACGGTCCAAGGAGCAGGTCGTGCTCCCCTATTGTTCGTCTTTCTTGAGAATCCGGCAGCATCAGTGTACGAAATCCAGAAGATAACGGTAGAATTTCAACTTGATGAGGCTAACGGGTTCGAGTCTGTTCCAGTCGATCTTTCCCGCTACTCTGGTGCTTTAATTCCTCCTGGTGAAAGCTTCGTCCCTATTTCCTCGCGTTTTCCAATCCGCGAGAGGAGACCCCAAGAAATGTGGGCTTCAATTTGTTTTGAAGCTAGTCCAAAAAACGCCGATCGGGCTGTCGTGGAAAAGCGAACTCTAGTGCTTATTCACGAAGGAGAAGTCCGGCAGCCTTGGCTCATAGCATATGACTTGGCCCTTGAAGCAGAGGCGGAGCCTTGTTAATCAGCTAGCTAGGGAGTGCCGTCAGACCAATTGGACACGGTCTCAGTTTGCCCCATGATACGTGAACTTATGCGGAATAAAGCCAACGCAACTCGGCAAGAGCAGCGGTTCGGCTGGCTTTGACAATGTATCTGCTGTCGAGCGCGCACTCTTGGTTGAAATGGTTAGGCGCCTCCAGCGGCACGCGTTAGGTCGGGTTCAACGGACCCTCGCCGTTGGTCCGACTGATAGACACAGTTTTGTTTTGATCAGTTGCGTCCGGCTTGAAGTTCCACGGCATGAGCTCATCGATCCGCGATGCCGGGTGTCCTGCTGCGATGGCTTCGAGCGTGGCCTTGAGATAGGCGTAGGGTTCAACGCCGTTGAGTTTGCAGGTCTCGATGAGCGATGCGATGCGGCCCCAGGTCCTGCCGCCCTCGTCATGGCCCGCGAAGAGCGCGTTCTTGCGATTGAGGGCAATGGGCCGGATTGTCCGCTCGACTATGTTGCTGTCCATCTCGATGGTGCCGTCGTCAAGGAAGAGCTTCAGCCCCTCCATGTGCTTGGCAATGTAGGCCAGTTTCTCGCCCAAGCGTGACTTCCTGGATATCCGGGCGCGGACGGTTCTGAGCCAGTCTTCGAAGTCAGCCATCAGGGGCGCGGTTTTTTCTTGACGCACCGCGCGGCGGGTCTCGGCCGACTGGCCCCTGATCTCCGTCTCGATCTTGTAGAAGGCTTTGATCCGCTTGAGCCCTTCAGCGGCAATGGGCGATCCATCGCGGTCATGGACCTCCTTGAGCTTGCGCCGCGCATGGGCCCAGCAATAGGCCAGCGTGACAGGTCCGGAGTTCCGGCCCGGCTTAGTCAGAGCATTATAGCCGGTATAGCCATCCACCTGCAGCGTGCCACTGAAGCCCGTCAGGAAGTCTGTCGCATGTTTGCCGCCACGTCCATCAGCATAGCAGAAGACGACGCCGGGCGGTGCGGTCCCACCGAATGGCCGCTCGTCTCTGGCAATGGCCCAGAGATAACTGGTCTTTGTTCTGCCGCGCCCGGGGTCCAGCACCGGGCAGCGGGTCTCATCGGCAAAGAGCTTGTCTGATCTCTTCAGTTCCTTGAGGAGATGATCGACGACGGGGGCAAGGTGGAAGGACATCTTGCCCATCCAGCTGGCCAATGTGGCGCGGTCCAGGTTGAGGCCGGAGCGGGCATAGATCTGGGTCTGGCGATAAAGCGGGTTGTGGTCCCCGTACTTGCAGACACCCACGTAAGCCACGAAGGCCTCTGTCGGCAGACCACCCTCGATCAGATGCACAGGCGCGGGTGCCTGCGTCACGCCACCGTCCTTGTTCGGACAGGCATACTTTGGCCGGACTGTCACAAGCACGCGGAACTGGGCGGGCACGATATCCAGACGTTCAGATCGGTCTTCGCCGATCTTCACCATCTCCCCGCAGCCGCAGGGGCAAATGATGGTGTCAGGTTCAATCACCTGTTCGATCGGTGCTGTCAGACCAATTCGAACCAGTCTCAGTTTGCCGCAGCAGGCGTGAACTTATGCGGAACAAAGCTGGCGCCACTCGGTAAGTGCGGCGCTACGGTTGAGTTTGAAATTGTCGCGTGAGTAGAGGTGGCGTTCCTGGTTAAAATGATTGTGGACGGAAGAGTGAACGGCGGCGAATTTCTGCAGACATCGCATCTGCCTGA
>CAYZKE010000006.1:25138-28212 GCA_964478505.1 uncultured Loktanella sp. | reverse complement strand
CGATTTTGGGAAACACCAGAACGGACCACACCACAAAGGATCAAGATATGAGCAAAGTTTTCGAGAACCCAGCTTACTTGCGGGCGAAACTCTATGACATGCAGCACAGCGCAAACACCGCGAAATTGCACGACAAATGGGCCTACGTTGGGGCAGACGGGAACACCTACACACACCCGACCGAACAAGGCGCAATGCGCTTTGCTGGCACACATGGCCTAAGTGTTTTCACGCTTCGCGCCGACTATGACACAGACGTTTGCGAATTTTCGTCTTCGGACGAAACCAAGTTGCGCATGTTCGGCAAAGATCACCATGCAGCCGCCAAGATCAAACCCGACATGACCTTACTTGATCCAGCAGGCAACACCATCGCCACAATGGACGCATGGGCAACCGAGTGGACGGAGGTTGACCAATGAGCAGCCCGCAAAAAGCATGGGAACGCGCCGAGGCGATCAGCGCAGAGCGCCTTATGACCGTCACACCAATAGCAACAGGAGCGGGCTACATTGCCCGCTTCGCCACCGATCAAGGCTTGCGCTGTTTTGGACAATCTTTGATCCAGCATGGCGACAAATCGGTTGGTATCTTGATCCTTCCCGATGGCACCATTCCACAAGAGCGCGAGGCCCGCGCCATTCTTCACCCGCAGCTTGCCGAACGCGAGGAAGTGATTGCCACGGTTCAACTGGCCTACCAATGTTCCGCAGCCGACGACTTGCACGATCAAGGCCAGATGATCCACGCCGATCTGACGCGCCTTCTGGACGCCGACAGCACCACAGGCGTTGAATGTGTTGGGATCACGGTTCAGCACCTTTCCCCAGAGGCAGAGACATACGGCAATGTTGAACCTTCCAACGTGCCGAGCATTCAAGCCGAAAACATCGGCGATACTTTGGCCGAACACTATGGCGAAATCGAAGACAAAGGGGCGCAGCTACGCGCCGCCCTTTGCGATCTGCGCCATTTTGCCGACGCCCACGGTCTTGATTATGCCCGTTGGGACAAATCCGCCGTGATGTATCACAGCGCGGAGGCCAACCAATGAAGCCGAGCATTTCAAAGATCACGGGCGGGCATCTAACCGCCCGCGACAAACGCAATATCCTTGATTGCATCGAATACCTGCGCGGACAGGATCACCATAACGCATGGCTTGGCTACAAAGGATCACCCAAGCGGTATTGCGTCACCGCCGATGCAGACTTGCCGAACATCTACGGCGTTCGGATCAGCGAAAACTATACGTCCGATTGGGGCGAGAAACGGCAGCGTGAGTGGAAATTCACGGTTGAGGCAAAGGGCATCGACCCCTTGCAGCCCGTGCCACCAAAAGCCGACCCCCAAGCCGATCTATTTGAAGGAATGAGCGCATGAACATGCAAGCCCCCGAAATCATGGCCGACGACAGCGAACAGGCATCGAGCCTGCCCGCTGTCACTTCGCAGATCGAAGATATTGTTGCGGCGCGTGACGCAGCCCTTGCCAAGATCACCGAAGCCGCCGCCACCCTTGAAGCCGCTTATGCCCTCACCGACGAGGCCAACGCCTTCGCCCGCAAAGCCCAATGCGGCCGGAAATATTGGGGCATCGACCGGACCCATGACAAACACTATGAACACCTGTCACAGCAAGGTTTTGACGCCGCGCAATCGGTAGAAACCTACCGCCGCCAGCTTGACGCATCCGTTTGGTCTTACTTGTTGGAAGAAACCGGAATCCGTGACCTAATGGACGCCACAGGATCACGCGAGTTCGACCAAGGCTTGCGCGAAGAAGTCCCGCCCGTCACCGTTCAGGACGTTCGCGCCACCTTTGAAACATGGATGTGCAACGCAGACCTGACCTTTGCCCGTGGGCTGGCGGTCGCGTTTGCGCGGCTTGATAGCCGCTTCAAATCCCATGACGCCTTCAAACTCGGATCACGGATGATCGTTGATCGTGCCTTTTCCGAGTATTCTGGCAGCTTCAACCGATCATGGGCAGAAGAAACTATCATCGACGTGGAGCGCGTTTTTGCAAAGCTGGACGATGAAGCGCCCGCCGGTCGCGGCTTGATCCAAGAGATCGACGCCGACCGCCGAAGCTACGGCCCGCAGCAATCTTTGACCGAGAGCCGGTTTTTCCGCATCCGAGGCTTTTTGAACGGCAACGCCCACCTTTGGTTTACCCGCGATGATCTGGTGACGAAGGCAAATCAGGTTTTGGCCGACTACTACGGCGAGGTTATTCCCGACGCCGCCCCCAAGGACGAAGACAGCGCCGCCTTTACCAAGCGCACAAACCTACCGTCCAGAGACCTGCAATTCTATCACACGCCAGCAGACGTAGCGGCAAAGGTGGTTGAGCAACTTTACTACCGCGAAGATCAACACATTCTTGAGCCGAGCGCAGGCACAGGCCACCTTGTCCGACCCCTTCTTGCGAAGGGCCACAAGGTTACAGCCATCGAGATACACGCCGACAGGGTGCGCCAGTTGCGAAAGCTGGAAAGCCCGAAATGCCGCGTGATCCACGGCAATTTCTTGAACCAGCCAGCCAACCCGATCTATGACGCCGTGATCCAGAATCCGCCGTTTTTTCGGACGCACTGGATGGATCATTTGCGCCATGCCTATGACTTCCTGAAAATCGGAGGCCAGCTTATCGCCATCGTTCCGGCATCCGCCGAAGTCGGCCAAAGCAAAGCCCACATTCAGTTTCGCAGATGGGCGGAAAAGGCCAACGGCGGGCGAAGCTGGGGAATGTTCACCGACCTACCGTCAGAGAGCTTTGCGGAGGCTGGAACCAACATCAACACAGTGATTTTCAAGATCACAAAGCAAAACTGATATTGAATCAGCGTCCGTTGCACACATCACAGATTGCGGCATCGGGCGTTACCACCCCTTCACTGACGCGAAAGGGGTTGTTGCAGTGAAGGCAGGTCGCATAATTTGCGCCGTCTTCAAGGTCACGGCTATGATTATCTCTTTGGTCACGATCATCGCGCTTAGACATTTGCTTTAATCCTTTATTCTTCTCATTCATCTTCCCTAAAATATCCTCGGGGGGAGCGCCACCGGCGC
>CAYZKE010000006.1:0-25128 GCA_964478505.1 uncultured Loktanella sp. | reverse complement strand
GGGGGCCGACAGCCCCCTTTCACTATTGGAACACGCTATGCCGACTGATCAGAATGAAATCGACGCAACGCAATCGGCGTGGCTTAGGGACGCGAAACTGGCGTTGTTGAACCGCGATCCTGTTGACGCCGCCAACGATGCAGACGCCTTGGCGAAATTTGCTCAAAAGCGCCTTGAGGCCCTTTTGAACGACACGCCCTAGCGGGCGCGTCAGCGCGGTCAGCGGGACCGTGGCAACGGCAAAACCCTGCCTTGCGACAGGGTTTGCCATGCAGCCGCTATCGCGGCCAGTGCATCATTGTGAATTTGACCTGAAGAACCGTTGATGAGCTGAAGGCAGATCGAGCGCAGCGCCCGTGTCTTCGGGAGCAGCGATCCTAGAACCGAATTTTCCGAAAATATAGCAATCTCCGTGAAAAACGACCGGGAACCATACACGGCGCGGGAACCAGTCAACACCAAGCCCTTCGGGGCGCGTGCCGCGCGTGTGGACAGGCCCCCTTTAACGCCGTGTCTGGCGTCCCTGTTTATTCACTAAGGAGATTACCATGAAATACTTTCGCAAAAAATCTAATCGGTTACGTCGCATCGCAGCCCGCCGCTTGAAGACACTCAGAAAGCAACTGCGCAAGATCGACTTGAGCATGAGCGTCGAAATCAACCTGATCCTTCTAAAGATCAAATTCACAATGAAGCGCCGCGAAAAGTAACGCGGCTGCATGGCAAAGCCCCCCACTTGGGGGCTTTTGCCTTTGTCACCGGAACACCCTGACGTGCCACGGTATTGCCCTTCGCGGCTTATTCAGCCCCAACGGGCTTTTCTTCCGAGGGGTGTGGTCCGATCACGGCTTTGGCAAATTCTTGGACCAACTCGCGGTCAAACTTAACTGGCACCTCATAAAGCGGAATCCCGGCTTCGTTGAGCGCCTGCCGTTTGATCTGGTCGCTAGTTTCAGCACGGGCGCGGCTATCTTTGGTCTTACCGTAGTGACCCTTGCCTTGATATTCGACAACAACTTCTACCGCCAAAGAAGGTCCAAGAACCACGAAATCTGCCCGCTTTGAGTTCACCGTCATATATCGCTGATAGTTCCGGTTGCTCAAGAATGCGCCATAGGAAACCTGCGTCATTACTGTCCAATCGTCAGGCAGTTCGCGGACCAGCATCGAGAACAAGCGACTTTCTGTCTGGTTCATCAATGCCCGTTGTTCGAATGCAGGGGCAAAAGCCCCTTTTTTCTTCATGAAAGCGACAACGTAGACCAAGATTATAGCGACGATCACAACGAACGCTATTGTGCCAGCAGACAGATTCATAATTGTGCGCCTTTGGATGATTGAAGGTGTTGGGGGTTCACTTCCAACCCTATACAATATTGTAATATTGCACAACGCATCATTGGGTTTCACGCATCACAATTCTTTTCGCCGTTTCACCGAACAACCGGCAAATCGGACAGTCGCGTGGTGTAGCGCGGGCTGCGATGTTCAGCCCGAAGCTGCCAAGGCCGCTTCATGCCTTCACTCGCCAGCACCATCGTTTTTTTCCCGAACCGATCATTGATCAGATCGAGCGCCCGCATCGCTTCACTGTCTTTGCTGCGAGGCGCATCAAAGAGCGTTCGCGGGCGATCCTCGATAGGCAACAGATCATCGAGCATGACACCGGCTTTCGTGAAACCGAATTTTGCCCCCTGCCCTTTCGGCCAGGCGGCGTCTGCACATCGACGCGCCGCCCGCACCAGCTCGAATGTATCGCAGGACATTGGCATGATCCGCGTGGACCTACTGCCCGCATACTGCGGACGGTCCTTGCGATGCCGGTTGGTGTGGAAAAACACGGTCAGCGTTCCCGCGACAAGCCCGTGCTGGCGCAGTTTTTCCGCTGCGCGGGTCACATGCGCCGACACAGCTTGAAACACCGTGTCGAAATCCGTCATTGGCTGACCCGCCGAGCGGGTTACAGCCATGCCTTTGCGTTGCGGTTCTACATCATCGAAGGCAAGGCACGGTTCGCCTTGCAGTTCCAGCACCGTGCGTTCCAGCACCACCGTTCCGACCGCCCGGGCCTGCCTTAACGGCATGGCCCGAAGGTCTGACGCTGTTTGGATACCAAGCTGACGCAGTTTCGCGTCAGTCTTGCGCCCGATCCCCCATATGTCGCCAACTGGCACCATTGGCAGGAGCCAATCGGCCAGTGTGTCGTCCATCATATCCAGCACCCCGCCGAATATCGGGTTCTTCTTCGCAATGTCGTTCGCGCACTTCGCCAGTGTCTTCGTCGGCGCGATCCCGACGCGCACCGGCACGCCGATCCGCTTCAAGACCTCGCGCCGCATTGCACGGGCATGTTCTGCCCGATCCTTGAACCCGCCAAAGTCCAAGAAACATTCGTCTATTGAGTAAATTTCCACATTGGGAGTGAAGTCTTCGTAAACCTCGACCACGCGACGGCTTATGTCGCCGTAGAGCGTGTAGTTCGAGCTAAAGACCTTCACCCCATGCGCTTTGATCTTATCGCGCAGCAGGTGCAGCGGTTCGCCCATCTTGATTCCGAGCGCCTTGGCTTCATCGGATCGAGCGACCGCGCATCCATCATTGTTAGACAAGACGATCACCGGCACGTTTTTCAACGCGGGGTCGAAGATCCGTTCAGCAGA
This sequence comes from uncultured Loktanella sp., assembly GCA_964478505.1. GTDB lineage: Bacteria > Pseudomonadota > Alphaproteobacteria > Rhodobacterales > Rhodobacteraceae > Yoonia. Next base: position 22,468 of record CAYZKE010000006.1, on the reverse strand, counting down.
GACGTAGAAATTGGCGCTATCGGAAATCGCGATAGGTCGCTTCATTCCAGATCATACCGCCGCACGACGCCTGCGATCACACCCCAAATTTCACTGTCTTCGGTCAGTTCAATTTCTGGGAAGGTCTCGCGGCCATTGGCCGGGGCCAGAAAATACCGCCCATCCCGCTTGCGCAGGATTTTGGCGGTCACGGCCCCTTCCACAACGGCCAACACAGCACGGCCTATCCTTCGCTTGCCCGCACGATCAACGGCGATCAGATCACCGTCGCGGATTCCGGCGTCCCAAAGGCAGTCGCCTTCGACACGCCACCAGAATGTCGATGATGGACGACGAACGACCCATGAAATCGGGTCTATTTCGTCTTCAAGATCATCAGCAGCAGGCGAAGGAAAACCCGCACTGGCTGGGGTTGTCACCAGCCGAAGGGGCATACCATTGGCGACGACAGGTGTTTCCACCGGGAAAACAGGCATCCAAATCCCTCCCATGTTCTTGGATTGTTCTTTTCCTCTTTCTGCTAAGACGCCCCAATCTGTCAAGGTTTGACCGAGCGGGATTTTCGGTCTGCCAGTTAATCTTTTCTCATTCATCTTCCCGAAAATATCCTCGGGGGAGCGCCACCGGCGCGGGGGCAGACAGCCCCCTTCTTTCTTGTGATGGGGATATGCTTTGGATACAATAGCATATTCTTGACGTTATAGATTGGAACACCCTTTGTCAGATTCTTTTGCCGTGACGCCAAACGTAATCACCGAGGTTGCTTTGAAACAGCGCCTTCAAAGTGGTTCAGTTCTGGCAATCAGGTGCCGCCGGATGCCGACGCGCACAGCATCAACATGGCATGGCATCTGGACGATGGAGGTGCATCACTCAGACGGAGATACACAGATGCTGGTCACGGCCCGTTCTAGGGTGGCTGGCGAAATTGCAGTCCGCCAGTTCAAGACGGCAACCGGCATTGTTTCATTCTTGGTAGATTGCGGATTTTCCAAGGTCACATTTCCAGTGACAGAGGGCGGCATCATCAAGATTGGGTTGAATGATTAAGCCCTAGAACGGTTAAGAGCAGATCACGATTGGCACATGCCCCGCCCGTTGGCCGTGGCACCGCGCCCTAGTTTCAGCCGCAAGCGGCTTTCACCAGAACACCGCGCCCCGATGCGAGCTGATCCAATAGTCAGCGGGCCGTCTCTCCGAGCCGCCCCCCCTCCTTTGTCTCATGCCCGCCCTGGGCCACGGCGATCTGCCCTACGGGTCACGGTCGCTTGTGCGGGCAGCGCGTTACCCACAGTTCCGACACTTCGATTTATGGTGTCTTCGTTTACGGTAATGCTGCGGTTGCAGATTCAGGCGGTCCGGGCCGCCTTCACCCGCACTGGATAACCCTCTGCCCTACGGGCCATTGGCCCTGAGTTCTTATTGGCCCCTTGGGGTTCGGACAAGCCGAACGCCACTGCGGGGCGTTGGCGGTAGGGATACCGCCGTCTCCAAGTCGAATAGACGGGGGCCGTGTCCTCGCTACGCTGCGGGCCGCACCACCCCCCGTCGATTAGGCTTGGAGCCTCCTAATCCTTCCTTTCATCGCATTCAGGTTTTCAGGAGCAGGCGCATTCGCGCTGTCCAAAAAACCCGAACCATTGGGCGCACAGACCCAAACGAAACCACAAAGGATGATAGGTTATGCCAAAAGTAGATATTCACCAGCACGTCACAGATACAATCGTCGCGCAGATCGAAGCAGGCACACCACCTTGGCGCAAGCCGTGGACAGGTGGCGCAGGATCAGCCGCTTTGCCATTGCGTCACAACGGAGAGGCATATCGCGGGATCAACATTTTGATGTTGTGGGCGACCGCATCCGAGCGCGGTTATTCGTCCGAGCGGTGGATGACTTTTCGTCAGGCGCAGGAATTGGGCGGCATGGTCAAGAAAGGATCGAAGGCGGCACGTTCTGTTTTCTATGGCACGTTCGAGAAGGATGCAGAGGGCAACGACGCCCCAGACGGCGAAGGCAAAATCCGCGTCCCCTTTGCCAAGTGCAACAACGTATTCAACGCGGATGAAATCGAAGGTTTGCCCGCCGAATACTACGTTCTGCCCGATCCTGCCCGCGATCTTGGCACCGAGCCAGATGCAGACCTAGAGGCGTTCTTTGCCAACACAGGCGCGAAGATCATCACAACCGACGAACCCCGCGCCTATTACCGCCCGTCCGAGGATCACGTTCACATGCCGCCAATCGCTACGTTTTTCAGCGCAGCCAAGTATTATGGGGTTCTAGGTCACGAAATCACGCATTGGAGTGGCGGCGAGAAGCGGCTGGACCGGATCAAGAAATTCAATGACCGCACAGCCTACGCATTCGAGGAACTTGTGGCTGAAATCGGCGCTTGCATCCTTGCCGTGAAACTTGGCATCGAGCCAGATTTTGACCAGAGCGCGGCCTACGTTGAATCTTGGTTGAAAGCCTTGAAGGACGACAAGAACCTGATTTTCAAAGCCGCGTCAGAAGCACAGAAGGCCGTGGACTATATCGTGGCCGCGACCGAAGCAGCACAACAAGGGGAGGCAGCATAATGGGCTGGACCTGCCACTACACCCCGCCCCGCGATGAACGCGCCGAGATTGAACGGCTCATGACTTTTGAGAATGAAGACAGGGCCATGCGGCCCGTCTTCACCACCCGCAAGGGGTCAGTCTGGTATCTGGCCGTAGAAGTGACACCCAAGGCCGTCACAACAGATTCCTATGGTTACGAAGCAGACGCGCTAGGCCGTTATGTCTTCGCCGCCGTGATCCTTACCAGCCGCAGCAATGGCGAATGGTGTTACAAGGACATGGAGGAAAGCATGGGGCCATGCGAGGCGCAGGCCCCGCAAAAATTGCTGGACATGCTATCGCCCACAACCAAGGTATACGCCCTTTCATGGCGCGAGCGGTGCAAAGCATCCGCAGCCTTGGCAGGCCGCAAGATTGCCCACGGTGACACCATCCAGCTTGCCGAGCCTTTGACGTTCAATGACGGGATCGAGCGCGATACCTTCACAGTAAAGAAGGAGCGGTTTGCAGGATACCGTCGCGCAACAACTTATTTTCTTTGTCAGAAAACAGGTGCGCAGGTGCGTATCAGCAAATTCATGCAGCGCGCATGGGTTAAGATTGAACAGCCGCTTTGATATTAGGGGCCGCATAAGCGGCCCCTGCCCTTCCAACAGGAGCAAGACCAAAAGCAATCTGGACGTGCAGCCAGCTTTCACATGAATCCCGGTTCGACTAGACTCAGCGGGACTGACACTATCGAGGGATATTGAGATGAAGCAGTTTAAGTTGGCTTTTCCATCATGGATGCACGAACGGCTTGCGTTGGATGCGCGCATGAATTGCCGGAGTTTGGGGGGCGAGATTATCTTTCGCTTGCGCCAAACCGTCATTCTTGAGTTTACCGATATTGGCGCAAGACTTTTGATGCGGAGAGCGAGGAAACTTCGGACCAGTAGTTCAGCGAGAGACAGTGCAGCAATGCAGAAAGCCGTGATCTTGGAAGATTGCGCCCGCAAACTTCAAGTTGAAATGAACGATCTTAACGAAGAAATGCGTTTGGGCATAACCCCATTGGAATAGTGTCTGTTGAGTGTAAGCTAAACCCCTCCCTGTTGGCCCACTTGGCCGATACTGCCCCTGCCTGAAAAGGTGGGGGCTTTTTCATGAGGTGCTGTTTTGGTGACGCGGCAGGGGACGAGCTGCGCCCGCCCCCTGCCCCGCCTTGCGCTTCGCGCCCTGGCCCTGCGGGCCAGATCAGATACAGGAAAATGGCAGCGGGTCGCCGAGCGCGACAGAATGGGTTTGATCATTTACCGTGATTTCCACGGCGTTATGCGCCCGAAAACCGGCCAAGAGCGGTCCCCAGATGCCATCCTGATTTTCCGCCTTTGAGATACGCCCGTGGGTCATGGGTGCATCAATGGTGATCAGGTCAGGAAACCGGAACGTGGCGACGGCGCTAACGTCTGGATCGGCACCAAGCGCGATCAGCACGGCGCTGACCGTTGTGCCATAGACCGAATTTGGGTCACAGACCAAAGAAACGCCCACATCAGCATCGCCCGCTTGATAGAGGTCTACGCCGCGTTCCATTTCGTGATCCCACGCAAACGCCGCGACCGGCAAGGTCGCCAGCAAAGCTGTAGAAATAAGGGTTTTGACAATACGCATAGACTGCCTCCTTTTCGGAGACAGTCTAGCATTTTCGCTTTCTATTTGAAAGACTAAGCCGCGTTGTCGTCGGCTTCTTTCCACTCATATGACCAATGATCCATCGTTGCGATCACTGTCCCATCGGGGGCGAGTATTGTCAGTTCTGGCCTGACCTTCGCCAACTGGTGATGATCTTTCCCAAACATGCGCAGCACATGAAGGTTAGATGATTGAAGCCAGCTTTTGCTCGTGCCGTAATCCGCCACCAGTTTGTAAAGACCGTCCTGCCCTTGTTCACTCATAAATAACGTCCGCCCGCTTTCCATCTTTCCACATCGGCATGAATTTCCCGGTGTTCCATTTGTAGAGCCAGCCGACCACATCGCGCGTCTTGCGGTCTAAAATTCGCTTAACTGGTTCAGCATGAAGTCTTTGTTTGCGTGCCATAGATTTTCCTCTGCATTCACTGACAACAGTGTTTTTCCTGCCCGATCCACAATTCGAAGTCGGGTAGGCCATCGCCTATCCGCGAGTATGCGCGGAGCTTGAGAGGTTGGGGGTGAAACCAAATCGACAGGGGTGGTGCGGCCCGCAGCGCAGTGAGGACACGGCCCTGTCTATTTTGTTTCAGGGGGAAGGAAGCCGAAACTCCTTCCCCCTCTTAAAAATATCGGGGCGCATCGCGCCTTCTATTAATCCTTGCTGTTGAGTTCTTCGATAACTTCATCAAGGCTGGACCAGAACAGGGGTTCAAACTGGCCTCGCATCATCGCACCATCCGAGGATAGGCGGTGCGGATCATGTTCGTCTCTAAGAGCGTCCAGAAGTGCCGCATCAATGCGCTTTGTGCTTTTATACCCTTGCCGCATTGGCATTCGTGGCACGTCCTGCTTTTCGATGAATTTACCTTCTGGCACGAATTGTTCGACAGCACGGCGACCGGCCATTGTGATGGCAACCTTCGCAGACGTTCCCTTCGCTTCAAGTGCCATCAGCTTGTCATGTTGATCCAGCTTCACCGCTGCTGATAACGCGATTTCGCGTTTATCGCCTTGGGCTACAGCTTGCGATTTCGCCAGTGGCTTCGGTTTCGGTTGTGGCGTTGCCTTTGCGGGTTCTGATTTGGGCTGTGCAGGTTCTGGTTTAACTGGCGGCTTCGGTTCAGGTTTCGCGGCCACTGGTGGACTTACCTCTGGTGGTTGCTCTTGAGCCTTGGGCTTGTTTGTTGGAAGCGGTTGCGAAAAGTCGGACGTGTATTCCGCATCAACCCCCTTGATGACTGTCTTTTTCTTGCGTGGCATCACTTATCCTCCGTGATCGCTTTGAGGATCGAAGACGCTTCTTCGACGGCTTCATCAAAATGCTTTGCTTGAACGCGCAAGTGACTTGGCCCTACACGTCTATTTTCTGCAATCTGATGAATGAAGCCCTCTGCCGAGGCGTCTTTGTGCTGTTTCCGGTGCATGAAGTAATCATCCATGACAGGGAATTGGGCGATTGCAGTCTGTTCGATGGTGGTTTCTGCTTTGCTTTGCTTTGCAGGCACGTTCGACATGACGACATGGAAGGTTGGCAGCGCATCCGCGTCTTCGGCGCGTTCACGCAAGCCAACATACCAGTTGAACGTATCGGTGGTAATTTCCAGATCATCGTCACTTAGCATCATCGGAACGACAAGCACGTCACTTTCAACGGCAAGAACATCTGCCCATTGTCCTGCTGCGCCGATGGTATCAATGAACACGAAATCTGCCGTGTCGTTCTCATATGCAGTTTCGATTTTGTCTGACAGTTCATTGACCATCATCAAAGGTTCGATATGGAACAGAGGGTCAGCGACAGACAGCTTGTTCGCCCACCGAGCGAGGGCTTGTTGTGGGTCAGCATCGAACACCAGACACCGTTTGCCCTGCGCCATGGCTGCGCTGATCAATGCCCGCGTCAGAGTTGTTTTGCCTGCACCACCTTTACGGGTGATCACAGAGACGACCTTCATGTTTTCGTTTCCCATGTCGCTTGTCCTTTGTTTCGTGTTCTGTGTTTCTTGTCTTTGGTAGCGTGCGACGTGTTCCGTGTCCATTGTTTCTTGTCTATTGCGTTGTGTTCGGTGCAGTGTTGCGTGTTTCGTGTAACAGGTCTCTTGTGCGGTGTCGTGTCCGTTGTTCGGTGTTCGGTAGCGTGTTGCTTGTTCCGTGCATCGTGTTGCTTGCATCGTGTCTCCGGTTGCGTGGCTCTTGTTTCTTGTATCGTGTTTCTTGTTTCTTGTTTCTTGTTTATCCACGATTGCCGCGTATCGTGTTCGGTGTATCGTGTTGCTTGTTTCGTGCTTGGCTGCCCGAAATCGACCCGAATTGCGCAGATCGAGGGTAGGGCAGCGGTCGATATGGCGTTTCTGGGCGCGTAGGAGCGCTGTCAGACGGCCATGTCGGGATTTTCGGTAGGGGTGGAGCCAAAAGTGCTGTTGGGCCGTCAGGCGGCGCAAATTTGGCTTGGCCCGTCACCTTCGGTTTTTGGGGCGGTCTCGCCTGTGGCTCGACACGACGACCCGCAAGGGGCCGTCTGAAACGGAATACAATCACTCTTAATGGCTTTGACACATGACGCATTTTCAATTGCGTCAAAGCCTAAGTGATTGTATGGAAGATGGCAGGAAATAGGAAGTGTATGTTCGCATGGCTGGTCGCCGACGCTTGACCGATTTGGAGCGATTGGAAATCGTCCGAGAAACGCGAAAAGGCGTTTCTGCTCAGGTGCTTGGAAAGCGATACTCGGTTACACCGCGAACGATCCAATACACCGTGAAGCGCGAAAAAGAGCGCCGCCGCGATACCGGCATCCGCACGGCGCAGATCGGAACAACCGTTACCCCAGAGGAATTACGGGCGTTTGAAGTGGTGCTTTCGCGGCATGGAATCAGCAATCGGTCAGATGGAATGCGCCGATTGATCCAGTCCGCGAACGGCGTTTTTCAACCTGATGAACACTTAGCCGATGAGTTGAAGGCGTTTCGTGCGGCTTTGAACAGGGTCGGAAACAACGTCACGCAGATCGCAAAACGGATGAATGAATCGAACAACAAAGGTCTGCGCCCTTCGTTTGGTCCATCAAGTTTGGCGCAAATGCGCAGCCTTGCGGGGTTCGTTCTGGATTTTGCCGATCAGGTAGATCTTCTAACCCGCCGTAGGACGGAGGGGATCAGCATGTTGGTGAGTGATGCCCTGAAGGAGCTGGCCGATGGCGAGGAATGATGCTGTCCAGGCTGTCACGGGCCAGATTTTCCGCGAAGGGTGGAGCCGTGTGCGCGGGTCCATGCAGGGGCTTGGTTCAAAGCAGCCGCAAATGGTCAGAGCGGCGAAGGGCCACCGTGCGGCGGTGTTCAAAGCTATCAAGTCTGGTGGAACCCACACCAAGGCCGAGCTTTCAAACCAGCTTGAATATCTCACCACAAAGTCTTCGCATATCGTTGATAGTCGTGGCGTGTTGGATGGCAAGACAACGCTGTCCGGTGAGGAAATCAAAGGGCTGACTGACAGGTTTTCGAGCCGTTGGGATGATGGTTTTCGTCCGAAGATGGGCCACACCACGCACATGCTTATGTCCTATCCACAAGGGACAAGCGGTGCAGACGTGCGCGACATAACCGCGGCTGTGTGTCGGGAGCATTTTCAGAACGAAGATCGCAATTTTGATTACATCATCGCGGTCCACGAGGATCGAGCGCACCCTCATGCCCACATCGTCTTAAACAGGCGGTCCCAGGAAGGCGAGTATTTCTATCTAGGGCGGGATCATCACTTCAACTATGATGATTTTCGCCTTTCGATGGTTGAACATGCTGAGAACGTTGGGGTTCGCCTTGAAGCCACCCGCCGGATTGATCGCGGAGATACAACTTACGCGCCGCGCACCAAAGAAATTTACGACGCCAAAGCAGAGGGCCGGGAGCCGGTTCAGCGGGAGAGGGTTGGCCGTGACCTTGATCGTGCTTTGGCCGACATAGCGACCGCATCCAAAATCTACCGTTCGTTGTCGGCAGAAGCGTCGAGAGAGAACAAAGAAGACATATCAAACGCCCTATTCAGAGCAGGCGAAATTCTTGCTCATGGGGGGAAACTAGAAACAGATGGAGACGTTTACATGGATAACCAGCAAAGTTTCGATGATTTGAAATCGAGCCTCACAGACCGCCTTAACCGTATTGAAACCCAAATTCAGAACGCATCCGAAGCTGACAAGCCGCGCATGGAAAAGCAGTTGGATACGGCTTTGCAGCCCGTTGCGCACTTGAACCCCGTTGGCACAGGGTCTTCCAAGTTGACGACAGAGGCATCCGATACAGGTATCTACTCTGAGACGAACGTGAACAAAGACGGTGTTGGGGCTATGCGTGAGCCTGAGACACGGGCGCAGATCGAAACTGCTTTGCGCGGAACCGGCATTTCATCCGAAGCCGTCATTGCGAGGGTAGAGCAGGGGGCGAACAACGCTTCCTTGGAGCAGCGTTGGATTGCCGATGATCTGACAAAGATTGCTGAAACCGAGGGTTTGAACCTAGAGCGCAAAGAAGACTTGCAGATTGCAGCCGACAAGTTGGATCAGGCGCATGTCCGTTTGGGCGAGGTCTTGCAGCAAGCGCAGGTTATCAAAGAAGACGGCGTTGTATTGGATGATGGTGACGCAGAGTTGGACGCCATGCGCGAAAATGCGGAAACCGAAACCTACCGTGAGGCTGCGTCCGAGCGGTTGGCGACAGAAGGTGGGATCGACCGCGCCGAGGCAGAGGGTATTGCCAACGCCGAACGTGAGGAAGCAGTATCCGATGCCTTCCAGCAGAATATGAAATCCATGCAACGTGCCGGTATGCCTGCATCGGTTATTGGTGGATACACCCTTGAAATGACCGAGCGGGCCGAGGAACGGATCACAGAGAATCCAGAGCTTATTCAAATGAGCCGTGAGGATCGGCGTGAGTTCGAACGCCTTGAGGAAAATCTTGTTCAGACACAGGAGTTCAGAGACGGGGCGAACGATGCTGATTTGCAGCGTGACCGCCAAGCCGAGTTTGACGCCTTTGCTGCGAAATCGCCCGCACATGCGCAGCTTGCATCCCGCGCATGGGATAAACTTGGCGACGATATGGAGAAGCCAGCGACATACGTTCAGGCAGATCAGAACACCGCCTTGCGGGCGGATATGTCGGACAGAGAGATTGTTGCCGATATTGACCGAGGGGTGCGTGAACAGTTTGACGAGCGGACCGACGAGTATTCACGTTTTGAAGCCGTCTCGATTGAACGCAACCGTGAGGGTGGTGTTGTAAATGGTGCCGCGATGGGTGCTGCCTTCACGGCACTGGCGCAGAGCCGCAATGATGCCGAAGTTACTCCCGCTGATCAAAGACGGATCGACGCTTACCTGCGGGACACTGCGGATCGCTATGGAGAGCAGATGCGCGATGGTCTTGCCCGTGACAATCAGCCCGAAACAGATCGCCTTAATGATCCAGATTACGAACGGGACGCGGTTCAGGCGCGAGAGTTGTCCGATGCACGGGTGCGTGAGTTTGATAATGCCATTCGGCCATACCGGACGGATCAAGCCGAAAACGCTGAAATTCGCCGCGTGATCGAGCATGAACGCACCGAGAAGATCAATGGGCCGTTTGATGATGGTCAGGACAGCCAGACGTTCCGTGACCAGATCGAGCGCGAGTTGGACGATGAACAGCTTGAAGCCTTGCGCAACGGTGATCCAGACGCCTTGGAGAACGTGATTGATGAACGGCTTGACCGCTTGTATGCGGCTAAAGCCTATCTGCAATCTGACGCAGAGACGGCCAACAGTGAGGCGACACGCGAAGTCGTATCGGAAATTGCCGACGAAGAGTATGATGCAGAGCGATTGAAGACGGTTCGGGCCGACACTGAAAAGGGGCAAACACATGGATAACGGTAAAATAGCGACTGGTATTCTTCTTCTCACGATCCTGTTCTTGGCGATTGGATACGTGGTTGCGACCGCTTTTCTGACGTTCCGCGACTATGGAATGAATGCCGAGTTGGATTTTCTGTGGTTGGCCGAAAACTACACGGGCTTGCAGCGGTTTCGCCCAGATGATTTTCGACTTGTGAACCTGATCGTCGGCGGCTTTGGGATCACGGGTCTACTGTTGAGCGCGGTGTTGTCAGGCAATGCGCTGACCAAGTTTGGACGCACTCAATGGCAAAAGGCGCAGCATATGCGCAAGAACGGGTTTTTCAGCAAGCCGGGGACAGGCTTCATTATCGGGAAATTGGGGAAGCCCAAGAGCAACGGTAAGTTAATCAGCTCGAAGGTTTTTCCACATGCGTTGATCGTTGCTCCAACGGGCCGAGGTAAAACAACCGGCTTTGTCATTCCAAACCTTCTGACCTTCAAAGGGTCTGCTGTTGTGCTGGACGTGAAGGGCGAAAACTTTGAAGCAACAGCGCGGCATCGAGCGGCGGAAGGCGACAAGGTATATCGCTTTGCGCCGACAGACTGGCACGACCGCCGAAGCCACCGCTACAACCCTTTGCTGCGGATTGCGGAGTTAGAAGATACCGACCGCCAGCAGATGGAATTGCAGTTGTTGGCATCCCTGTTTCTTCAAGCTGACAGCGACCGCGTGCAAGGGTTGTTGAAGGGCGGGATCGACTTGTTCGTTGCAGCTGGCCTTTTGGCGTTCGAGCGCAAGCGGCCCACGCTTGGCGAGATTTACCGGATCACGGCCAGCGGCGGTAACAAGCAAAAAGAGTTCATGATGCGGCGTGACGAAATTCAGAACCGCGCAGGCAAGTTGATCTTTGAGCGTATGGCATCGACCAACAACGACACCCTGACTTCCTATGTTTCGTTGCTTATGACCTCTGGTTTGGATCAGTGGAGCAACCCCGCGATCGACAAGGCCACGCAGGTTTCTGACTTCGATTTTCGGACCATCCGCAAGAAGCCTTTTTCCGTTTTTCTGGTGGTGTCGCCCAACATGGTGAAACCAATGGCCGCGTTGATCCGTCTGTTCTTCTCTGACCTGATTTCATCCATGCAGGACAAAGAACCTGGCCCCGACGAGCCGTGGCCTGTGATGATCATGCTGGACGAGTTCAACCGCCTCGGAAAAATGCCCATTGTGACTGACAGCATTGAAACGCTGCGATCCTATAAAGGTCACTTGGCTATCGTCACACAGACCATTCCTGCCTTGGATGAAATTTACGGCGAGAACACCCGTCGCGCCTTGCAAGGTAACGCGGGGGTCAAACTCTATTTGACGCCATCGGATGAAAAGACGGTGGAAGAATTGAGCAAAGCGGTGGGTAAGACCACGAAGCGGGTTGTTACTCGGTCCCGGTCCATCGGCAAAAACCCGTTCGAGGGACGGAGCATGTCAGAGCGGACAGAGGAAGTTTCGTTGCTTCCAGAAGACGAAGCCCGTCGCTTGCCACTTGATGACATTATCATCGTGGTGGACGCGCAAATGCCAATCAGGGCTAAGCGCATTCAATACTATGATGATCCCTTCTTCAAAGGCATTCATGCGGCCCAAAAGGGGGAGTTGCCGTTTCCTGAAACCTCATTGGACAAAGTATCTCTGTCCGATCAGGCGAAGGCCAGCGGCATCGCGCCGAAGGACACGCCAAACCGTGCGACGAGTGATCGACCAGCAACGCCTATGGATCAGCCGGTGAAGGGCCAAGAGCCTATGCCAGAGAGCCAACCCGCTTCACCCATGGACCAGCCCGTAAAAGGCCAAGACCCGATGCCAGAGGGCGGAGCCGGTGCGGCCGTGTCAGAGAAGGCCGAGCGCGAGGCACCAAAACCCGTTTCCGTTGGTGCGGCGTCTCATATCCCGTCCAAAGGCAAGTTGCCGACTTCCGGCCGGAAACGTGCCAAGGCTGTTGTTCATGCGAGCCGTGACTTTGATGATCGTCAAGCGCAGCTTGACTTGGCCGTTCAGCAAAACTTGAACCTTCAAGCGCCGAGTGATGCCGATATTGCTGCCATTGAAGATACGGACAGGGCGCTTGCGGCTATCGAAGCCGAATATGAGAAGGAAGGGGAGGGGGGTGTAAAAGTCACCGCCGCTTAATGATCGAGGTCAGGACAATTCAAAAGGGCCGCTCAGTGAGCGGCCCTTTTTTCCGTTTGTTGGCTGGACTACTTCTTTGCAAGCCGGTCAGCCCGTTCTTTAAGGCGGTGTTGCTGGGCGCCAGTGCCAGTGGGTTGAGGGGTCGGCTTTGCGTCGTTTGCAGCCGATTTTTGCGTTTTGTCGGTTTTGCCTATGCCAAGCATACTACGGCCACGCAACGCGATCAATTCAGCGCCGCTTGCAGTGCCAACACTTGCTCTGGCTTGGGCCTGTTTACCGCCGAGCGCTGCTGCACCAAACTGGTATGCACCGCCTAACCCGCTGTTGAGTGCTGGCATAACGATATTTCCCGACACCGCTCGCACCAAAAATGGGGTCGCGAGGATGAAGCCTTTAGCCATGAACACCATCATGAAGAACGGGAGGATTGCACCAATATTAGATGCGCCATCAGGACTTCCAAGTTCGTTGATCAAAGCATTTGAAACGCCGATGATAGTTGCAAACACCCCAGCAATGAAGACCGGATACATCGCGAAGGAAATCAATGCAGACAACCAACGCGCGAAGTAATCTTTGGTTACTTCAAAGAGCGTCAGGAAGATCATGATAGGGGCAAGTCCAAGGAGCAGAGCGATCATCAACCTCGATGCAATCAGGAAGAAAGCGGCAAGACCGCCTAAGATCGACAACAGCACAGTTCCGATAGCACCCATCAAAGCGCCCATCATCCAGTGCATGTTGTCACCAATGGCATTCATGTAGAGGCCAAACTGCTCGATTATCCCATCAAATTCTTCTGCAAATGTGCCGGATGGACCAGGCGTCCCCCCACCTACGGATGCAACAAGTGACCCTGCAATGCTGTCGATGCCACTCAGGATCGCCGTCGAAAACGAATTGAATTGCGTCCAGTTCGTCGCAAACACTCCGACTAAGGTTAACTTTACGGCAAGCCAGAATGCCTGCCTCCCGTCCATGGATTTGTATTGAAATACAGCGTTGATCAACACCATCAGCACAACGATTGTCATAGCGACAACAAGAATTGTCCCAACAGTTGATGCAATAGAGCCAAATTGCGTTTCAGCGGCATCTTCAAGATAGTTGTCGGCAGTTTCGACAAAGAAGGTCACTACACTCATTTTTCAATATCTCCTTTACCAGTTGCCGACTTCAACACAGGTTGGCCGAGCCAACTTACGAAGATCGTTGATTGATCGGGTAAACCCCGAGGTCAGGGATCGAATTTCGTGCCGATCTTCGATTCCTGCATACAGTTCGAGATATTGCTCTACCGTATCGTCCCAAGCGGGGAAGCGTGTTTCGCATGAACAGTCGTCGTTCTCGACAACCGCTGTCATGGCATTTGCAGTATACATTCGTTGAATAAGAATGCCGCGATGGGCCTCTCGAAATGGCATGTTTTCTACGATTTCTGGCCGATCCGGACGATTAGCACAGAACGCGTAATCGCTGTTGGCCGTCGTAGAAACTGATTGCGCCGCCACCCCACTGGCGACGGCGCTAAGAAGTGTTGCGATAAGCAATGAAGGTTTGGTCATGCTGCTTTCCCATCACTTTCGTTTTCTACGAACACTTCTCGTTTGAGAAAAACGGTTACTACCGCGCCACCAATTTGAATGGGAACGACACTGACCACTTCGTAGCCAGCAGCGCCCCATTCTTTCAAAGACGCTGCCATAGCGTTCATTTCTTTTTTCGTGCCTGTCCCGAAGGTCAAGATTTCATGTTCAAAGTAGATCATTTTCAATCTCCTTCATGATCTGTTTCGCCCGGTAGGTAAAATTGGGTTATGCCCCGATCACCTTCATGGCGACCGGCCTGAATAATAACATCAATCGAGCTTTCGATGTATCTTATCATGTCTTGGTAAGTCATTGGCACATCTGTTTTCAGCGCCGCGATTGCAAGGCGTTGAACCGCCAGTTGAGGCGTTTCAGCATGAAGCGTTGTCATTGAGCCACCATGCCCTGTGTTGATCGCTTCGAGGAACGTCAGCGCCTCTTTTCCCCGCACCTCGCCCAGAATGATACGATCTGGCCGCATCCGTAGAGTGGACGTGAGAAGAACGTCAGCGGTTTGCACCTCTACGTCTCTGTTTGAAATGAGGGTCACGGTGTTGGGTTGTGTCGGCACCAGCTCGGCGGCTTCTTCAATAGTGATCAGCCGTTCATCTTTTGCAATGTAGTTGATGATTTTCCGGCAGGCGACCGTCTTACCCGTCGATGTGCCACCCGAAACAATGACGTTCAGGCGTTTATCGACACAGAATTTAACCGCTGCGTCAATGTCACCGGCTAGAACGATCTTACGAAGTTCAAGATTCCGTTGCTTGCGGTTATTTTCCAGACTGATTTCCTGGCCAAAGAGGAATTTCAGCTTAATGTCATCGAGCGACATGGTTGAGAAGAAACGCAAGGCGATGGAATATCCACCGCGCACGACAGGATCTTGGATCACTTGCGCACGGACAGCGCGTCCATAGTAATCGACGCTGCACGACACAATCGGCTTATCACGGCTGATCTTCGTTTCAGCCGCCGCCGCAATTTGTGTTGCCAGATCACCGATTTGCCGAGTGTCCCAGACGGTATCAAGGCGGCTCATAAAATGATCGCCCTGAAACTCACCCCAGATCGAGCCATCGGGGTTGATGCAAATTTCGATTGCATCAGCCCGTTTTGCTTCTGGCAGCTTGTCCAGCGTGACTTGAAAATAGTTGCCTGCCACTTAGAAAATCTCCACGTCGCGGTCCACCATGACCGTAATGCGCGAACCTTGATCGACATAGATCACTGGACCAATCGCAAGGTAGTCGCTGAGAACAGAGTCTGTGCTATCCGCCAGATCATCCCCAACGTCTTCTAAGACTTCTGCCGAAGTATCATTTTCCACCTGCGCTGCGGCTGCACCGGGCAGGGCCGTGATCAAGGAAATCAACGCCGCCGACCCGAAGCGTTCATCGAAGCGGGTATCGACAACGCCGGTCACACCGGAACGGCCGAGTTCATCACCACCGAAGGAGCTGATGACAATCGTTTGGTTATTGGGAAGGATAATCCGGTCCCAGGCGACAGTTACACGTTGCTGCGCGATTTCCACACCGGACTGATACCGGCCAATGAGACGTGATCCACGCGGGATCAGCACACGCGACCCGTCAAAGGAATGCACGTCCTCAGAGATAATGGCACGGATCGGGCCGGGCAGGGTGCTATCCAGCGCCGTTTCAGTGACGGCTTGGATCATTGTGCCTTGAATGACCGTGTTTGCGGGGTTTGCAATCACTTCTGCCTGCGTAACCTGCGTAGGCAGCGCACCATTGGCAACAAAATCCTGAACAGCGCCTAATGTCCGTTCACTCAACTCGGTATCACTAGCCCCGGAACCACCACCGAAAGCGATGGTCGGGGAAAGAATGCGGGCCTCTTGAAATGCAAGTTCCGCTGCACGACGTTGTTCAAGTTCTGCCATGCGCCGCGCTTCTTCTTCGCGGGCGAGACGTTGGCGTTCAGCTTCCAAGAGTTCGTCTTGAGACGGCCCAAGCGGAGCGGGTGTAGGCGATTGAAGCTGCGCCAATTCGAGGTCCATGCGCAGCCGTTCAAGATCACGGTCGCGGGATTCCAGTTCATCTTGGAATTGCTGTTGCGCTGCCTCAGACGATGCTTGCAAAGCTGAGATTTGCTCTGTCAATGCGTTGATAGCGTCAGCCGCCGCCGTGTCTTCTTCAACAACGGGTTGGGGCGCATTTTGTATCGCTTCGATTTGGGCCTGCAAAGCTGCGAGTTGCGCGAGAAGTTCCGCGTTAGGCTCTGCGGGCGCTTCCACAACGCGCACTTCGGGTTCAGGTCGAGGTGGGGGGACAAAGGGATCAATCGTTCCAAAACCGTCGCCCTGCGATTGAAATTCCTCGGGCTGGGCGACGGGCATTGGCGCTTCGGTTTCCGGCTGCAAGGCAACATAAGCAAGCCCACCAAGGGCTGCGATGCCGCCGATGCCAGCGATTGCAACTATGGGTGACGGTTTTTTTCTACCGCCGCCGCCGCCGCCTGAATTTTCTAATGCTGCAAGCCGCGCTTTGAGGTCATCTGCTTCACTCATAATTATGTCCCTCCATTGGTGACTTGAATGCAGACAACTTCATCGCCGAGGCGAAGAACCCATTGACCGCTGACACCTGACACGCGCAGGACGCCATCTTCGATTTGCTGAGAATTGACCGTCCGTTCACGTCCGTTGGTAGAACGGAAGATCGCGGGGATCGGTGCGTTTCGTGCAAAACGGAAGTAAGTAAATGTGCCATCATCCCATACCGATGTTGGCGTGAAAGCTGTCTGGCTACTCGCAGCATAATTGTAATTTGGGGCTTGCTGCGCGACCGCGTTGACCCGTTGCACGTTGTCTTCGGGGTAACGGAATTGGACGACATAATATGTAGGTGACGATGCTTCTATGACGTTGAAATAATAGCTGCGACGGTTGGTATAGACCGTGATGTTTGTATGAACGCCACGGGCATTCGGTTTCACAGCAAACGCGCGCCCGCCGGGGACACCATCGAGCTGAAAGCCCTCGGTGTCACCCGCGATGATCGAGCGGATTGTTTCGCCTTCGCCAAACTCCACTGAGGTAACGTGTGTCAGGCTGACGTTTAGGCGATACACCTGCCCATCTTGGTATGTGGCAACACGCACACGGCTGTCATTAGGGCCAGAGCGCGGCACATATTCCGCCAATGCGGGACCGGCGACCAATGCCAGTGCCACGGACAGAATGGTTGGTTTTAATGCGTTCATCCTAGTTCTCCAATCTGTCTGAGCGGATAGAGTATTCTGTGACCGTGAACCCGAATGGGTTGTTCCAAACATCATCAATGGATCGACGTTCTTCTGGTCTAAATTCAAAAAGCATTGTGGCGGTGAACAGACCGGCTTGGACGCCCTGATTTGAGGTCAGGCGCTTACGAAGACGGACTTGCGCACGATTGGGGCCAATGCGGTTGATGCTTAACACTTCAACTTCGAGACGCGCATTGTCTCCGTAGAGTTCGGGCGGATAGTTCGGGTTTGCGCTATCCCAGAGCGCCCGCATTGAGGCCAAAGCGGCCCCGTCCGAGCGTTCCAAAATGCTGCGAACGCGCACATCGTTGTCAAGCTGGTTGTAGGTCTCACGATCTGTCACGTAACGGAAAGCGACACTTTCGATAATCGCCTGATTTTCCGTTACGCGCTGTGTTTCGACTTGGGCATTGGGAAGTGCCATGCCTGTCTCTGGGTTGAAGGGCACGACAACTGGCTCAGGGTCAACATCGAGGACAGCAACAGCCGCAGCCGACAAGCACCCAATAATTCCAAATGCCATGCCAGCAATACCCAGCTTTTGCCATAACTGTTCCCGACGCCGAGCGCCGTAGATCAGTTCTTCTTCAATATGTTCCTGTTCGGTAGCCAATGTCTTAATTCCCTTAGTCTGCGCTCAAAGTCGGCAGGGTGAAGTCCATGAATTGCTGTTCTTCGGCCAGGGTCGCGGCGTCCAGAACGCCCACTTGACCAGCGCCCACGGTTTGCACCGCTTCCAACTGCCATTGAGCGACTAGAGCGATTGCAAGTTCCGCTGTAACCCGTGTGTTGAGGTCCACGCTGTCCTTGAGTTCTTCCATGTCGCCGATCATGCCAACGAGACGGTCAACCCGCTCAAGCGATTGTCCGGCATCGTCGTAGCTGTTCTGGGCCGCAGCTGACATGACGGCACTTGTCGTTGCCTGTTGCGCCGTGCGTTCTGCACCCGCAACGCCGCTGTTGGCCATTTCCGACAGGGTGTCTTCATCGAAGCCAGCGTCAGCCAGAACACGGGTCATTTGAGTTTGAATTTCACCCGAACCGCTGCCCGCAAGTTGGGACCAGTCACCGTTTTTGATCGCGTCGATTGTCCCGATAATGTCGCCAAATTCCTGATCGAGCAGACCGTTCAATTCGTCTTCAAACTGCGTGGTGATGATTTCAGGAAGTTCCATCAGGCCAGTCAGCGCGGCATAGGTTTCCTGTAGCTGGGCATATTGCTCGCGCAACGTCTCCAACTGTGCCAACGCTTGCTGCAACTGTTCGTTTTGCAGAATTTCGTCTTCAATCATCTGGCGAAGCTGTTGAATTTCTTGCGCGATGTTTTGCGTATCAACCGTTGGGACGCCCTGCGCATAGGCCGCGCCGCCCCCCATAAGGCTGGGCGCGGCAACGAATGCGGCTGTGCCGATCATGCTTGCAGTGATTGTTTGACGCAGAAACGCACGGGGTTTGGTGAATTTTTCCATTAGTCGAGTTCCTCCAATGTGAAGTCCATAAATTCTTGCTCTCTGAGTTGGGCCGCAGCCATAGCCATTTCAGCGTCACTCAGAGGACGGGTGCGGGCAGCTTTGAGACGGGTAAGCACAGACACCAACCTGACCAGTTCGGCCCGCGCATAGGTATTCAGAGCCATCGACTCTTGAATGTCGGTGGTCTGGCCGATCCGCTGCACGATGTTGCGGATGCGAAGGGCCGCAGCTTCGACGTTCTGCATTGAGCTATTGGCGTAGAAACTCGCACCACTGCCCGAAATGGACAGGTTGGAGTTCGCCAACAACGCAGGGTCGATGGTTCCTAAAGCATCAATCCCACCAACGCGCGTGAGATATTCGTTATACTTTTGCGGGATCACCTGAACGTAGTGCTGGGTTTCCTTGAATGGCGGAACGCCTCCGTAATTCTGGACGTTGCCCGGACCCGCGTTATAGGCAGCAAGCGCGTGGATGATGTTTCCATCGAACATGCGAAGCATTTGAGCCAGATACCGTGCGCCGCCTTCGACCTGCAAATAAGGGCTGTCGTAGTAAGCTGGGTAGATGCCCAAATCGCCCGCCGTAGGTGGCATAATCTGGGTTAGGCCGAACGCGCCCACTGGCGACCGTGCGCCGATGGTAAACCGGCTTTCCTGCCAGATCAGGGCTTGCAACAAGCAACGCCATTGAACAACCGAAAGACCCGCTTGGCTCACACCGTTCAATCCGTGCGTCTCTTGCGCCACTCGGATGATAAGCTGTTCAATATTCAGGTTTGCATCCCCGAACATTTGATCCCCAGCAGGGTTGGTATCGGTTGGCGCATACAGCGCGTCAGCCGATTGTTCAGGCAACGCACCGTCTTCGAGACCTTGCACCATTGCTGGCACGTTCTGACCACCGAAACTGGTTTGCGCGTCCAAGATATTTTGCAGCACTTCAAGTTGTTCAGCTTCAATTTCTGCAATCGCTTCTGCCGTCGCAAGACGCTCGGCCTGTGTCGCAAGGTCAGCTTCACGACGAAGGTTCGCGGCTTCATTGCGAATGATCAGGCCCCCATCAACAGTAGGCACACCTTGGGCGAACGACGATGTTGCCCAAATCAGGCAGAGCGCCGTGCATGAGAGGGTGGGACGCATCACTGGCCCCCCGGTCCACCCAGAGGGGTGAAGTTGCAATCGTCAACGGGTGCAGTCGAAGTGGACAAGCGCCCACCGGATTGCGGCAAAAAGCTCATTGAATTGGCCGAACGTGTGACCACATCAGAAGTGTTGTCGAAGCAATTTGCCGTTAAGCCTTGATACTCACCACAGGCAGACAGCGATGCGAGGCCCAGAAGCAATAATACAGTTCTTGTCATTTGACTCTCCAAAAGTCTGGACGCTGGCGGTAATCGGCACCCACCAACTGTTCTCCTTTTTTCATCCCGCCGAGGATGGTTAGCAGCGGCCCAAGGGCGCTCAGATCAGCATTCACAACAACCGAGCCTTGGTCGTCTCTCACCAGCCCCAGGCGCGAGGCGCTTGGGGTGGTGAGCATCACGTCGAGTTCTTTGTCTTCGAGGCTTAGGAGGTCGTAGTCCGCCGCCTTTGCTTTCGAGTTGGGAAGCAAGATTTGTGTAGGCACCGCCTGCAAAATTGTCTCTGCAACACCCGTCTTTTTGAGCTGGCTTGGGAATTGGGTCATCATGACCACCACGGCATTCTGTTTCCGAACGGAAAAGAGCCAGCTTTCCAGCTTTTCACGGAAGTAATGGTTGTCGAGCGACTTCCATGTTTCATCCACGATAATCAGGGTGGGCTTGAGGTCTTTCATGGTCCGTTCAACGCGACGGAACAGGTATGACAAAACCGCCATGCGTTCCCGTTCACTTGAATCGTCTAGGATGCCCGTCAGATCGAAACCGACGAAATCACCATCCAATGAAAAGCTGTCCTCAAGGTTCTGCCCGAAGATCCAGCCGTAGCGCCCGTCAGCGGCCCATTCACGCGCCCGCTGTTGCAAGTCGCCATCATCATCCGTTGCGGCAAACAGGGACGCCAAATCGTCCCAATTTCTCAATGACGGGTCAGCAACTTCGGCGTTCTGGCGGATCACGTCTTGGATTTTTGTGCGTTGCAAAGGCGTATAGGACCGATCATCGCGGCTAAACAGCGACATAAGCCACTCATTCATCCATGCCTGACCTTCAACATCTGTTTCGGTCCACAGGGGGTTCAGGCCCGTGGGTTCGCCAGCTTTGATGGAGGAATATGTGCCACCATTGGCCCGCACAGCCATTTCCATGCCAAGGCGGTAATCGAAGACGAACACACGCGCCCCAGCCCGCCGCGCAAGCGTTGCGAGGAAGGCCGACAACACGGATTTACCCGCACCCTGACGGCCAAAAATCAACGTGTGACCGCCTGTCGGTTCCGCGTCAGGCGAGCCCTTTTCGTGGTAGTTGAACCAGAAGCCAGAGCGTTCAGGCGTCGGAAGCATCGTAATCGGAACGCCCCACGGGACATTCTCACCTGTTTTGCCCAATGGCGTCCGGTGGAAAGCCGCAAAGGACGCGAAATTCTTGCTCGTGACGATTGCCTTGCGGCTGCGCTTCACGGCATTTCCGGGGTGTTGCGCAAAATAGTGCGTCCGCAGCGCAAAGCCTTCTTTGATGATTTTCACACCCTGCGTCAGCGCACTACTGCGTATCTCCGCAGTATAATCGTCCAGTTCTGGCACCGAGTCTGCAAAGAGCGTCACCGACATATGGTGATCGCCGAAGCTGAGACGCCCGCTAAGAAGTTCATCGCGCGCCGCAGCCAGTTGTTCATACTGCGTTACAGCCCCATCGTCGGTGGTCTGCATCAAGCGCATTTGCCGCTTGATCCGATCATCCATCGTGTTGCTGTTCACAGGCGTAAATGAGTGCGTCACTACCATGTCGATTGGCAGGTTCAGTTCATCGAACATCGTGCAGGGTGTGCGCTCGGAGTAGTCCTTGACCGCCAGCGTCGTTCCGATTTTCTTGCCAACCGAGCCGCCCGACAGTTCAAAGCTATCGCCCTTGAATGTGATCCGCGTATTGGCGACCGCATCCGCGACAACGCCGTATTTTGTGCCGGGATAGAGCGGTGTTTCCTCGCCTGTGTTGAGACTTCCAAGAAAGCCCAACAACTCGCCGCTTTCCGCATTCAGGAGGCGTGGCTGCATATCTGCGAACGTGGTGCTGATAAAGCCTACGGCTTCCCGCAATGCCCGCATACGTTTCGCCGTTTCCTCTCGCAAAATCTCGATAGATTTCTTTGGCGAGAACGGCACTTTTTTCGCCGATGCAGGGCGGTGCATGATCGTCAGTGTCAGGGTTTTGTCACGCATTCCAGCTTGTGCTAGAAATTCCTGCCACTTTTCATCGACCGCCGCCGCGAAGCTATCGCCGTCGATAGGCTTCATCGAAGGATCAATCGGCTTTGAAACCTTGTGGACGTAGTAGGCAAACTGGTGTCCGCTGTCCGAGACGATTTGCGCGAACAGATCACGCACCTTGTCGAGTTCATCGTCGTCTTTGGTATAACTGTTGATCCCGTCGAGACGGATGCACTGGAACAATTCGTTCCCGCGTGTCCGCACCGTCCGATCATCGACCAGACTGACATAAGGCAGCATCTGTGCGAGGTGTTTTTCCTTTGCAACCCAATGGGGCAAGAGCGATGCAGCGTCAAAGCCATCTTCAAGGCGCATAGCTATCTCCATCGTGAATTTTGCGGTTGGTTGTGGGGGGGGTCTCTTGCAGGGTCGTCACAACCACGTCCAAGAAATTTGGGTCCCAATCTGCGGCTTTGCGCAGA
>CAYZKE010000005.1:21005-31138 GCA_964478505.1 uncultured Loktanella sp. | reverse complement strand
ACACCATCAGCGGTGGCACGGGCGAAGATACCATTGATGGCGGCGGGGGTGCTGACACGATTGATGGCGGCGCAGGTTCTGACACGATCGATGGTGGCGCGGGTGCTGACACGATCGATGGTGGGTTCGGGCTCGATACCATCGAAGGTGGCGACGATGACGATATCATTGCAGGTGGTGAAGGCGATGATGTGATCACCGGTGGCGCCGGCGATGACACGATATTCGGCGACGAGTTCGATCCAGGTGCCGGAAATGACTATTACTATGTAGGCAATGCCTACATTGTCGGCGAAAACTACATCATCACCGGGACAGGCGATTTTGCAGGACCCACCACGAGCGAAATTCAAGTCATAACCGATCCCGTCACGATACGGTTTTTGGATAATGACACTTCCTTGGGCGGCGATGACGGGACGAATGAAGTCAGGGCAGACCCGACATTTCAGAGCGTCGAGATTGACGGGGTCGAATACGGGGCAAATCTGGATTTCAGCGTTACGTTTGAAGATCCTGCAGGTACTGTCTACCGGTTTGCAGTTCTTGATGTCGACTTTGATGGTGACGGCTCCAACCAAGATGCCAATGAAGATGGCTATATCCTCATACAGATCGGTGGTCCGGCCATCGTGCGCGGAACTATCCTTGACACACGCAGTGGGTTTCAGAACATTTCCGCGGCCGACTATGACGCTTTGATCGCAGCGACAACATTTAACGACACCATTGATGGCGGAGATGGCAACGACATAATTGATGGCGGGCGCGGCAACGATGCCATCACTGTCGGTCGTGGTGATACAGCCATCGGTGGCGCCGACGCTGATACGTTTACCTTGGATTTTGATCAGACCAGCAGTGACGGATCAACGGTCGTTACCATTGACGGATCGACCACCGAGACTGACGGCGTTGATAGTGACAGTCTGGATTTGACTGGTTTTGGTGCGTTCACGCTGACACAGACCACCGACGCCGACGGCGATTCAACAAGCGGTACGGCAGTTTACGCAGACGGAACGACTGTCAATTTCACGGAAATTGAAAACCTGACAGTGTGTTTCGCCAAGGGCACACAGATCAAGGTGAGTGATGGTATTCGTGCCATTGAGAGCCTGCAAGTTGGCGACAAACTCGCGACCAAAGACAATGGTCTGCAGTCCATTCGGTGGATCGGCAAGCAAACGCTAAGCGCAGATAAACTCGACAACTACCCAAAGCTCAAACCCATCCGCATCAGAGCCGGCGCGTTGGGCGAAGGGATGCCTTCACGTGATCTGATTGTTTCCCCTCAACACCGGATCGTTGTTCGGTCTAGAATCGCAATTCGAATGTTTGACGCGCAAGAAATACTTGTGCCAGCAAAGCACTTGATTGGCTTGCAAGGTGTGTCGATCGCCACGGACATGCGCGAAGTGACTTATTACCATTTGTTATGCGACAATCACGAGATCATCGAAGCAGATGGCGCATTTGCTGAAACATTGTACACAGGCACGGAGGCGATGAAGGCGATGTCGCCAGAGGCGCTGGAAGAGATTACGCTGATCTTTGGAGACCAATTATCGACAAGCCGACCATTGGCCAGATTCACGCCAAAGGGCAGGCAGGCCAAAAAATTGATAGAACGGCACATCAAGAATGACCGGGCGATGTATTGCTAGCTCTTTTGAAGAGAAATGCGTGGATCTAAGACCTCACTTGGGGTCGCCAGCGAGAACGCGGTGCAATCATTGATTTTGCAGGAATTGTGAAGCAGACATCTACGGAAATTGAATTAACGACTGTTTTGTCCCGCAGAGCCGAAGTTCGGAAAGGATGCCGAAGCAGTAGCCAACCAGCACCATGCGGATCAGCATTTCAGGATTGATCGAAGATCGACCTGTGTGGCTTTAGATGTCTGAAAGATGCGCGCGGATACCGCTCAAATCGTCGCACCGATCTATCGACCGAAAGAGTTGATCTTGGGGGGACATCATCTTCTAGCGAGAACTCTTAGACCAACGCCGCCTGCGTTTCCTGGTCTGGTCACACCATCACAGATCCCTCCCTGTGGAAGAAATTGAATCAGGGACTTGCGTCCCGATCAACTGTGCGTTTTTCAAAGAAAGCACGCGGCAATTCCGTCGCGCTGAAAGGCTTTCCGAAACTCTGGGGTCAGATATGCCGTTGACAGATAAGTTTAAGAAATGTTTATAGAAAGTGCTTGAAGACCAGTGGCGGTAAGACCGAAGTCACTAAAATGCACGAGCGGTTACTAACGCGTTCGTGTCCGGGCAACACGGTCGAAACGGTTCGCAATGCTTTAAAGGGATGCGACTTTCGGATTGTTGTAAGCTTCGATGTCAAATGAAGTATCAGAGATAGATGGCGTCGGCGCCGCTGTACGGGTTTGCGCCCCAGTCGAAACCGCAAGGTTTTATGCCGGGCATTTCTTCAGGACATCACCAGTCCGAACGTGCCAACCCCGCGTTTGCATGGCAGGTCCCTTGCACAATGAAGCTAAGGGTACGGCTGATCATGACGGGCTATCGGCACGAGGCTTACAGAAACCCTTTGCCAATGGCTAAAATTTCAAATGTATTCGTTGAGGGAAAGATGACGAAAAAACAATACTTTAACGGTAAAAAATCTGCTTTTCTGCGCGGCGGTCGTCTGACAAAAGTCAAGGGTGTCGTGGCGAGTTGTGCGCCTTGTATCGGCTTTGCGCTAGCCACGACTGTCATCCTGCCGGATATCGCACTCTCACAGACGCTGGAATGGGACGGGGCCGGCGCGACCGCGAACGGTACGGTCGAGGGCGGATCGGGCACCTGGGATGCCGCAACGACGAACTGGACGACCGATGGTGGCGCGACGAACGAAGCGTGGACGCCAGGCGGAGACGCGACATTCGGGGGCACGGCTGGGACAGTCACAGTCCAGGGTTTGCAGGAGGTGTCGAATATCACCTTCAACACCGACGGCTATGTTTTGAATGGGGTCAGCAGCCAGAACGATCAAATCAGGCTTGTTGCCGGTGCCGGAGAGATTGCCGTCAATTCCGGCACCGCCACCCTTAATGTGTCGATCGAAGATGCCGGAGTTGCGGATACCGATGTGGTCAAGACCGGCAGCGGCACGTTGGTGCTGGGCGGCTTCGGCCTTTACCAGGGCGATACGGTCGTGCAAGAGGGTACGTTGCAGCTGACAAATACCTCTGCGATTTCCAACACTTCTGGCGCTGTACAAGTAGACGCGGGGGCCATATTGCAGGTTTCCTCATCCAACAGCATCGACGAGTTTTCGGGGAACGGCGAAACGGTGATCGATGCGGGCCGGACGCTGACAACGGGCTTTAACAGCGGCACTTCGGTCTATGGCGGGGTCATTTCCGGTGCTGGCAATTTGCGAAGCTTTAGCGATCTGACCCTGTCAGGTGACAGCACCTATACAGGCGTGACAACGGTCGCCGGAGAACAAGTCACTCTCACCGGATCACTCGCGTCGACCGATATTCGTATTCTGGCAAGCGCAAATTTTCCCGCTTCACTAAATATAGCAGGGGATGGTGACGCCATTAATGATGCCGCCATCATCAGCAATGCGGGCACACTTATCCTGACCGGAAACGGCGAAACGATCGGGGCGGTCTTCGGTGCTGGCAATATCAACCTGAATAACATCCTCACGTTCGGTGACGCCACGGACCGTGAGATTTCCGGCGTCGTTTCGGGCAGTGGTGTCCTGAACTATCGCGGGGCAGCGGAGCTGACCCTGTCGGGCAATAGCACGATGACCGGGCTCATTGGTAACTCAGGCGGTGGTACGATCGCGTTTTCCGGCAGCACGACGGGCGGTGTCTCGAACCTGTCGGGCGATTTTGAAAACACAGGCACCATCGGCGGCAATGTCACTGTCTCGGACGGGACGTTTAGCAATGGTAATCCGGCCGGCACAGATCTCGGCAGTATTGGCGGGACCGTGCTGCTCAACGGCAATACAGCAAGGTTCGACAACAATCAGAACAGCGCCGTCAACGGCACGTTGACGATGGACGATGGAACAGTGAACGCCAATGGGGGTACATTTGCCGATGTCGTCTTGAACGGCGGCACCATGAACATCAACGAAGACACCGTCGCGACCTCGGTCACGAGTGGCGGTCAGATCGACATCGATGCCGGCACCAACCTGACGACGACGCTGGCGATGACCGGGGGCTCCGTCAACAATGACGGGACAGTGACCGGCCCCGTGACCGTCACCAATGGCACCTTCCATAATGGCGACAACACCGGCATTCCCGCCGGCACAGTCGCGGGCGATGTGCTGATCAACGGGTCCGGCGGGACCTTTAACAACTATAGCGCCAGCGATGTAACCGGCACCGTTACGATCGATGACGACGACGGCAATCCCGCAACCGGTGGGACTCTGAACGGCTTTGGAGGGAGTTTTGGAGATGTCGTCGTCAATGACGGGACGTTCAATGTGCTTGCCAGCACGACAGCGGATAACGTCGCCAACAGCGGCGGCGATATCCTGATCGAGACAGGCGGCGTGACGCTCCTGACCAATTTCAACCAGACAGGCGGCGAGACGCGTGTTGCCGCGGGTGGGACGTTGACCGACACGGACGGTCTGTTGGAAATCAGCGGCGGCGAGCTCCAAAACAACGGTGGCGGCACGGTCACCAGTGACATCGCGGTCAGCGGCGGGGCCCTGACCGCCAGCGGCGGCAGCTTTGGCGGGGATGTCACGGTCAGCGGCACGGGAACGTTCAATGTCGATGGGTCGTCGGCTATTGGCACGACCACGATGACAGGCGGGATTATTGACATTAGCACCTTAAACACTCTGCTGACAGATCTTGTCCAAAGCGGCGGGACGACGACGGTCAACTTTGGCGGCACGCTCGACGATACCGATGGCACCGTAGCGTTGACTGGCGGGACGCTGATCAACGAAGGCACTGTATCGGACGACATAACACTGACCAATGACGCCGCACTGGTCGCCGATGGTGGGACCTTTGATGGGGCCGTCACGTTGAACGGCGTCGATACCGTCTTTGATGTCAACGCATCGACGACGATGAACCCGCCGCTCACCGTCACCAATGGCACGGTGAACATCAATGGCGCGGCGGTTCTGACAACCGACCTGGACCTGGGCGACGGGACGGTAAATGTAGGCACCACCGCCACGTTCAGCGATGCGGATGGCATTTTCATGGACAGCGGGACACTGAACAATGCCGGTACAGTGATTGGTCTGGTGACCGTTGAAAATGGCGGGGCTTTGGAAATGTCGGGCGGCGCGTTCAGTGATGGGGTGCTGGCCAATGGCGGTAACATACTGATCTCGGGCGACACCTCTGTCGATCTGACCAACAACGGGTCGAACATCGCGTTGGCGTCAGGCCTGACCCTGACCGACGACGTGGTGAACAATAGCGGCACCTTCACCTCTGCCGGGACGGTCGACGGAGAGTTGCAGATAACAGGTGGAACCTTCACCCAGACCCAGGCCAATGCCGGCGACCCTACCGGCGGCGCAACCGGGGCTGTCACGGTCACAGGTGGGCTGCTTGTCGCCAATGGCGGCGTCTTCGGCGCAGGGATCACGGCCGAAACCGACGGCCAAGTCGCGATCGACGGAGCCATGGCTGGTGATGTCACCAACAACGGTGGCACCGCGATTGTCACGGGTAGCGGCAATCTGACCGGAAACCTGACCAATTCCGGCACCGTACAGTCGACCGGGACGATCACTGGCGATGTCGCCAACACTGGCACGCTGGAGCTTGCAGGCACACTGACCGGATCGCTGGTCAATGACGGAGCCGGGACTGTGACCACAACCGGCGATACATCGGGTATCACGACGCTGAACCAGAATGCGACCGGTCTGATGACCGTCTCGGACGGCGATACGCTGTCAGCACAAACCATCGCGGTCGCCAGTGGTTCCGGCGGTGTCTCCATCGGCGCGGGTGCGACGCTGGAAGGGCTCGGCAATTCGCTGACCAACGACGCGACGATCACGCTCGGCGCTGGTGGGGTGCTGCGTGATGCAGGAAGCATCACGAACCAGACCGGGGCCACAATGCTTTTCGATGCGGGCGGTTTCCTGATCGGCGACAACGACAGCAGCGGGGATGAGGATATCCTCAACGATGGTAACATCGCCGTGGGCGGCGGCACGCTGAATGTGTCTCTGGGTGGCGCAGGCGTATTTTCCAATGCTGGCCTTCTGGCGCTGGCCTCGGGCAGTTCGGTGATCATCGGCGGGGATTTCGCCAGCACTGGCACCAGCAACATGCAGAATGGCACCACGGGCGAAACTGTCACTGTCAACGGCGATTATTCCGGCGGCGGGGCGATAGCGATCGATGTCGACTTTACCGGCGACACGGCAGACCGTTTCATCATCAACGGTGATGTTACCGGCGGCACGACAAGCGTGGTGGTTTCGGACGTTTCCACAGGAAGTATCAGCGGCAACGACATCATTTTCGCCTCGGTCTCGGGAACGGCGGCAGAGGATGCCTTTGTGCTGGCGACCCCACTGTCCTTTGGCGCCATCAATTATGACATTGCCCAGGTCGGTGGTGATTTCGTCCTCGGCGCCTATGGCGGATTCGTCGCCGAAGTGGTGGGTCTTGAAGCGCTGGCCACTTCTCTCGTGATGCAAAGCGATCTGCCAAGCCTGAACCAGCGCACGGGCTTTGGCATGACCGGTGAGACAGGCGCATTCGGCCAGACCCGGGGGGCGTGGTTCATGATTGATGCCGGTTCGTCACGCTTTGCGCCAAGTGCCTCTGGCACGGCCTATCGCGGTGAGATGGAGGAGATGCGTTTTCGCGGCGGGGTGAATCTTGATCTGATGCAGTCAGACGCGGGTCAGCTGGTCGTTGGCGCCAACCTGTCGTGGGGCACTGCAGAGACGGATATCGCATCCGAGACCGGAGCCGCCTCAATCAGCACCGACACAATGTCGGCAGGACTTTCGGCGACCTGGTACGGCAGCGCGGGTTTCTATCTTGACGGCCAGGTCCAGTACAACGCCTTTGACAGCACGGTGATGTCCGGCGGGACCGAAAGCAGTACTGACGGCACTGGCTACGCCAGCGCGCTGGAAATTGGCACGTGGATCCCGCTGGTCGGAACCGGCTGGGATATCAACCCCCGTGGGCAGGTCAGCCACACGGTGATCGCATTCGACGACTTCACCAGCGGCGGTGGGCTGGATACCAGCCTGGACAGTGCGGAAAGCCTGCAGGTGGGTCTGGGGCTCAATGCCGAATATGCCGCTGACAGCATAGGACAGGGGTTCACATTCTACGGTTCGGCAATGGTCTCCCGGGAACTGGCCGACGATATCACCACGATCGTCGCGGGGACCCCCGTGATTTCCGAGGCCGAGGACTGGACCGGAGAGATGGGGCTGGGTGTCAGTCACGGGTTTGGCAACGGGCGCGGTTCGCTCTACGCCGAGGCCTCTTATTCTGCCGGTTTCGACAATCCGGGAGACAACAACAGCCTGTCTGTCATGCTTGGCGGGCAAGTCTCGTTCTGAACGCGTCGCTCATCATACGAGCACGGCCCATGCAGCGCATGTCCGCTTCGGCGGGCGGCGGCGCAGCACCACAACACCTCGGTTAAGGTTGGCTCTGTCCTGGAAGCAGCAGTCTTCACGAAGGGCGGGAACCAGATGTTCGCTGCGGTGTACGTCGAGTACTGCTATGCGGAATGATCTCCGGTTTGCTGCACTTTTGTCAATGTCTGCTCAGTCGCCGTTTGCTTATACCGAAGGTTACTTCTTAAGCGCCTATGAAGTCGTAATCTGCCTAATTGTAAGTCGCATCACAAAGGTCGCACTCAGCGTTGTGTATCTCCCAACAACATGGCGCGCAGGTTCTGCTCGACAGGAGGTCGTTCGTGCAGGTTCAGCGCGGAATGCAAGTCGACAAGATGGCTTTGCATCAGTTCTTCAGCGCGCTGCCCGTCGTTTTCGGCGATCGCAGCGATCAAGGCATGGTGCGCCTGACTTTCACACAGCGCACTTTCACGCCGCCAGTACAGCGCGATGATCAATGATGAGCGCGCAATCAAGATATCTATCATATCGGCAATCGTCTTCTGATTGGCGATCCGTGCAATTTCCACGTGGAATTTCCCAGACAGATACAACGCACGCCCTCGATCTCCGGCGTCTAACGCAGCATGTTCTTGCGTGATGTGATCTTTAAGCAGCGCAACGTCTTCAGGCGTTGCATTGAATGCGGCACTTCGGGCTGTCCGCGGTTCCAGCAATTCGCGGGCCTCAAAGACCTCGTGTGCCTCGGTTAGGCTGGGCTTTGCGACATACGCACCACGGTTCCGTTTGATTTCAATAATCTGTTGATGCGAAAGTGACTGGAGTGCAGAGCGAACAATGGTACGTGAGACTCCATAAATGTCCGACAGTTCGTCTTCTCCCAGCTTGGTGCCTGGAGCCAAGCGATGTTCATGAATGGCGCGTGATAACGCACTCGAAATGAACTCGGCGTTGACATTGGGTTTTTCGATCCTGTGTCCGGTCAGCGTCATTACAGCCTCCTTTGAGACGAAATGACAGAGTGGGATTTAAGACACAACCCAATTCATTTCCACCACAACTCAGGCAAATATTGTATACAATTATGTGTGCAAAAATTCATCAGTCAGTTCTTTGGACGCCCAAAAAGTGGGCTTCGTCGATGATAGGCCGACAGATCAGCATCAAAACGGTTGCCTCATCTCAGACTGGTGGCGTTGCTGGACCCAGCTTTTCGACTGGGGGCCTGAGTGAGCAAGCAAGATCTAGAATTGGTTTCGGTGACCAAAAGGTATGGTAATACGATTGCCGTTGACGCGATCAATTACCACTTTAAGCCTGAGAGCTATACCTGCTTGCTGGGTCCGTCTGGCTGCGGAAAATCGTCAACGCTCAGGATGATCGCTGGCCACGAAAGTGTCAGCGATGGCTCAATTGTCTTGGCGGGACGTGACATTTCGGACTTGCCACCTGCACAGCGCGGCACGGCGATGATGTTTCAGAATTATGCTTTGTTTCCACATCTAAGCGTTTTGGACAATGTGGCCTTCAGCCTTAAGATGAAGGGGACTGACACGATCAAGCGGCACGCACAAGCGCGCGAAATGCTGGACTTGGTTGACCTTACAAACCTCGCGGAACGGTTGCCAGATCAGCTTTCTGGGGGGCAACAACAGCGCGTTGCGCTTGCAAGAGCGCTGATCACCCGCCCACAGGTCTTGCTGCTGGACGAACCTTTGTCCGCGCTTGATCCATTCCTGCGAGTGCGCATGCGTGCGGAATTACGAAAGCTGCAAAAAGAACTTGGGATCAGCTTTATTCACGTCACACACGGTCAAGACGAAGCGCTGGCTTTGGCAGACGAAATCATCGTTATGAACAATGCAGTGATTGAGCAAGCTGGCCCAGCCCGAGATGTATTCAATTCTCCGAAAACCCAATTCGTCGCCCAATTCATGGGCGGACATAATGTCATTGCGCTTCCCGCAGGACATTTCGCAGTCCGCGCTGATGCCATGTCGGTCACGGAACCTTCGAAAGGTGCGGTCGAAGGCCAAGTCATAGCGGTGGAATATCAGGGCACCCATGTCTCTTTGTCGGCACGGATTGCGGGTGATCAAGAAGTCTTGGCCCTTATTCCAGACAGCAAATTCTTCAACAACCCGCACCACCCCGGTGACCGGATCGGTCTGCACTGGGACGCCAATAACCAACACGAACTTACCGCATGAACTGCGGCGCAATTCTTTCAAACAAGAAAATACCGGACAAGGAGACGAACCAATGACAAAATTCACACATCGTAACGGCCTAAGCCGCCGTACGCTTTTGAAAGGCGCAACTGCCGCTGTGGCTGGCGGCACATTGGGTGCCCCGATGCTTTGGGCGCAAAACATCAAAGATGTCACCCTGCGACAGTTCGGAACGGGGGTGTCCAACCTCAATGATGTCGCGACCAAAGTGAAGGAAGACCTTGGCTTTACGCTGGAAATGACTGCGCTGGACACAGACAGTGTAACACAGCGCGCCGCGACACAACCGAACAGCTTCGATATTGCCGATATCGA
>CAYZKE010000005.1:17485-20905 GCA_964478505.1 uncultured Loktanella sp. | reverse complement strand
TCCATCGGGATCATGGATATGGCAATGGTTGTGGAATCCATGGGTGAGTATACCTACCCTGACAAAGGCAACATGACGCGCGAAGAGATTGATCTGACCATCGGTATCTTCACCGAGGCCAAGCAAAACGGCCAGTTCCGGGCATTCTGGAAGTCGTTTGACGAGAGCGTCAACCTGATGGCATCCGGCGAAGTGGTGATCCAGTCAATGTGGTCCCCCGCGATCACGGCTGTGAAATCCCAAGGCATCCCATGCGTCTACCAGCCGCTTGAAGAAGGCTATCGTTCTTGGGGCGGCGGCTTGGGTATTTCTGCGGCACTGTCGGGTATCGAACTGGATGCAGCCTATGAGTACATCAACTGGTACCTCTCTGGCTGGGTTGGTGGCTACCTGATGCGTCAGGGCTATTACTCTGCGGTTCCTGAAACCTCCAAAGCGTTCATGTCCGCTGATGAGTGGGGCTTCTGGTATGAAGGCAAAGCCGCCGAAGGCGACATCCTGTCCCCAACAGGTGACAAGCTCGCCGGTGCGGGAGAAGTCCGTGATGGCGGGTCCTTCTTGGACCGTATGGGATCGGTCGTTTGCTGGAACTCCGTGATGGACGAAAA
Organism: uncultured Loktanella sp.; assembly: GCA_964478505.1. GTDB lineage: Bacteria > Pseudomonadota > Alphaproteobacteria > Rhodobacterales > Rhodobacteraceae > Yoonia. Next base: position 20,297 of record CAYZKE010000005.1, on the reverse strand, counting down.
CCAGTACATGGTCCGTAAGTGGAACGAGTTCATCGCAGCCTAAGCTGCGTGATCTTGATCAACGGGTGCGCTCTTCCTGAGGGGGCGCACCCACCCTCTTGCCCAGAGAACATTCAATGAAGAATTGGCGTGACAATACGGCCCTCAAGGGCTGGCTGATGGTATCCCCGCTCGCGGCGGTCTTGATCATCTTTCTGGTGTTGCCAATCGTTCTGATTGTCATCGTCAGTTTTTGGCGCGCGACAGAGTTTTCGATTATCCCGGCCTTTGAGTTCGACAACTACGCATTCCTCTTTGGGTCCCCGGTGACCTATACGGTCTTTTTCAACACCTTTAAGTACGCCTTGATCACTTGGGTTTTCACCTTGTTGATCGGATTTACAGTTGCTTATTATCTCGCCTTCCACATCCGCACCCTGACGTGGCAGATCGCCTTGTTTCTTTTATGCACCATTCCGTTTTGGACGTCGAACATCATCCGCATGATCTCTTGGATTCCGTTCTTGGGGCGCAACGGGATCGCCAATTCAACATTGATGTCGTGGGGCGTGATTGAAGAGCCGATTGAGTGGCTGTTGTTCTCGGATTTCGCCGTCATTCTGGCCTTTGTCCATCTCTACACGCTGTTCATGGTCGTCCCGATCTTCAATACCATGATGCGGATCGATAAATCCCTGATCGAAGCCGCACGGGACGCTGGCGCAAACGGAGCGCAAATCCTGTGGAACGTCATCATCCCGCTGACCAAACCCGGCATTATGATCGGCACGATTTTTGTGGTCACGCTGGTGATGGGTGATTTCATCACCGTGCGGTTTATGTCGGGCTCCCAGTCCGCGAATGTCGGGCGTCTGATCTCGAACGATATCGCATTACTGCAATATCCGAGTGCCTCGGCTACGGCGATTGTATTGCTGCTGACAGTGCTGCTTACGATCGGCATCTTGCTGCGGTTCGTCGATATTCGGAAGGAGCTGTAAGATGGAGCCACGTCCACGGTCCTTCTACGTCCTCAGCGCATTCTTCGCATTGTTCATTCTGTTTCTTTATGGACCGACAATCACCATCGGTATCCTGTCGTTCCAAGGTGAAGGGGGCGGGCTGACCTTCCCGATGCGCGGCGTATCGCTGTATTGGTTCTACGACCTCTTTGAACAGCAAGCGGTTGGCGACATCTGGGGCAGTTTCCGACGCAGCTTTATGCTTGGGCTGATGGTGATGGTCGTCACCGTCGTGGTCTCAGTGATGGGCGGGCTTGCGTTCCGGAACAGATTTCCAGGGTCGAATATCCTGTTTTACCTGATCATCACGTCGCTGGTGATCCCGTCAATTCTGATCTCGCTGGGCGTGGGTTTGCTGTTTTCCCAATCCGGCCTCAACGTGCATTGGTCCACTTCAGGGTTCGGGGCGCAACTGACGTGGACGCTGCCCTTTGGTTTGTTGATCATGTTCGCGGTCTTCAACCGGTTCGACAAAAGCTATGAAGAGGCCGCGCGCGATCTGGGGGCAACCTCATGGCAAACGCTGCGCCACGTCGTGCTGCCGATTATCGCGCCTTCGCTCATTGGGGTCGCCTTGTTTGGCTTCACACTGAGCTATGACGAGTTTGCCCGGACGCTTTTGACATCCGGCAGCTACAACACGCTTCCGCTCGAAATCTATGGAATGACCACCAACGTTACCTCGCCCGTTCTTTATGCTTTGGGGACACTGACGACAGTCTTTTCCCTGATTATCATTGGCGCCTTTCTGTGTGTTGCCCTGATCGCGAACAAGCGCCGCGCCCGCCACGGCTCTGATGCAGGCAAGGGCCACTTATGATCGTCATCATCAACCCAAACAGCACCCATTCGATGACGACAGCAATGGTCGAAACCGCACACAAGGCTGCCCCGGAGACCGAGGTGGTTGGCTGGACATCAGCGGGCGGCCCACCCGCAATTCAAGGCGAGCAGGACGGGAACGCAGCAATCCCGCCGCTGTTGGAGCTCGTAAAAAAGGCGAATGGGGCAGGAGCGCGCGCAATCATCATAGGTTGCTTTGATGATACCGGTCTTAGCGCAGCACGCGCGCTAGCGACATGTCCGGTCATTGGCATCGGGCAAGCGGCTTTCTATCTGGCATCCCTCTTTGGCCAACGTTTTTCCGTCGTGACAACGCTGGATGTTTCAGTCCCGGTCCTCAGCGCAAATGTCAGCCATTACGGGCTGGACAAGAACCTTGGGCGTATCCGGGCAAGTGGCGTGCCGGTTCTTGCCCTCGAACATGATCGCGCCAATGCAACAGAGAAAGTGAGGGCGGAGATCAGAGCAGCGGTACGGGACGACGACATCAACAGCGTCGTGCTTGGCTGCGCAGGCATGGTACATATCGTTGAAGAAAGCGACGACATTTCCATCAAACTGATCGACGGAGTTCAAGCTGCAGTGCGTTTTGCGACGATGCTCTAAATTGGCAGGCTAAGCTCTTGGTCGATGAGCGCAGCTGGCACTTGAGCAGAAACAGACCCCTGCTGTGGTTTCAGCGCCCCCTGAATACAGGCAAGCAAAGTTGATTTTCCTGTCCCGTTCTTACCGCTGATCTCAAGACGCTCAGCCCCGCGGACCGAGAATGAAACCCCCTCCAGAAGCGCGCCCGTGATAAGACGAAGGAGCGTCGATTTTCCCTTACCATTTCAACCTACAAGACCGATCCTGACAGGGCCAAGGGTCAAGACCAATTCATCAAGGGCAGGTTCGTATTTAGGTGATCGCCAGCTTAATTCGGCAAGAGAGGTAAAAGACCTGATTAGCGCAACGATTAGGGAACCGAG
>CAYZKE010000005.1:6042-17385 GCA_964478505.1 uncultured Loktanella sp. | reverse complement strand
TTAATTCGGCAAGAGAGGTAAAAGACCTGATTAGCGCAACGATTAGGGAACCGAGTGGTGATCAAAAGGCGCGTCCCAAATCCATGTCTAAGTCTCCAATCTTGTCTGATCCGAAGTGAGTTGGTGTCTGTCAGGAACACAAGGAGTTGTCGCCCGATAAACCAACCATGGCTTTTGCTTCCACGTCCATTTAAAATAGTGGCTTGTAACATAGCGATAAAATCTGCTTATCGCCACATTACCCCTTCGCAGATATCTTGCTTTTGACTATGCGGCAGTCAATATCTGTCTGCGCCGCCAGATCCAGCCGGACATCAGCAGGCTCGCACAGAATGCAAGTTCAGCGAGCAAGGGCAGTACATAGGCGGGCGCAAATGCTGCAAACATATCCGGTGCGAGAAAACGTAGTCCGCTGCCTGTAAGATAGACAGCCCCCGCCGCAATGATCCCGGCTCCGATGATTTTGGGAAACATGCCGGATTTCCAGATCAGCAAGCCTGTCAGGAAGCTGTTGATCGCAAAGAAGACCAAGCCCAGGTCATAGCCATGTGCGTGCAGATTAAGATAAGCAAGGGCGAGGGCCTCAGTCTGTGCGTCGGCCACCCCTGCGCCGTCCAGACCACCGGTGATCAAGAGCCATGCGATTTGCATGTTCAAGAGATTGGCTGCGATCAGGACCGACTGGATCAATCGATAGATCATCGCTGCCAGCGCCAGAACCGGTGCGACAGATCGAAAGAGGACAAAAAGTGTAATCGCCAGAGCTGCATCAGCCAAAGCCATGATGACATCGGCAATGATTGCCAATGGCAAGGTTAGTCCGGCAGAACGGATCGCAACCGCTGATGCCGAGGCTGATGAAAGGTCCACCAGCGGGCCACGCAAAGCGACTTCGGCGCCGATACCGCAGATGATTATAATGAGATAGAACAGACCCGAGACACGCGCGAGCGATAGGTCGCCTTGTTTCAGTTTATGTTGCATGGAAATAGTCCTTGTACGTTGAATTGAGTGATATCAGGTACGGGTGGTGAGCAGGGATGCTCGGCGGTGGTCGCGGGCTGATTGCGCGGCACGGCTGACGATCGCGGGGGCTGTGCGGGACAGGCCGGTATCGGTCAGCGCATGGACCATAAATAGTGCAAAGTCGGTCCGGCGGGTGCGGTTAGACGCAAGGATCGGGTCACCGACATTTGCAGCCCAGACCGGCAATCCTTCGGTGTCGCCTTCTTCCAGATCAGAGGCCCGCACGATGGTCCAATCCCTGTCCGAGCCAAAGACAAGCTGCGCTGCCGCTTCCTGATCGTCGATGTCGGCCATCTGCATGAGCTTTGCGATCCGCCCGAACACCCATGACTTGATCCGCTCTTTCAGCGGATATCGATCGTCATACTCCAGCCGGACATGCCAGCCGCAGGAAAAGACCAAACGTGCGTCGAGCTTTGCATGTTTGATGACCGCCTCTGCCATCCGGGTCGCCATCCGGTCGCGCCCCCAAGGCACGAGCACGGTCAAAACTCCGTCCGCGCCCTGTACGGCCTTGCGTATGACTTCAGGGTCGCTGGTACTACCGGAAATTACGTTGATCCGGTGACCGAACCTCGCCAGTTTATCGACGCTTTCCGGTCTGCAGACGCCAGTCACCTCGTATCCACGGGACAGAGCGTGTTCGGTCATATACTGACCAAGTCTGCCGGAAATTCCGATGATCGTGATGCGTTTCATATGATGTCCTTTCGTCAGGGGCGATGCCTTGCCCACAGGATGAAAGAACGGACGGTTGGGAATAACCGCCCCAGAGGAAAATCACTTTTTATCGGTTGTTAAGAATAGATCAGTCCGCAAAGGCGTGACGCAGATGGTCAATGAACGCCAAAACCCGTGCATCCATCCCAAGCCGCGCGGCAGTCACGGCGTAGATGTCCCGCGTGGGCAGTTCGTAGTCAGGCAAAACCCGCGTAAGCGCCCCCCGCGCCTCAAGGCCTTTTGAAACGAAACTTGGCAGCGGGCCGATACCATAGCCAGAAGCAAGTATATCTGAAAGGACAATGCTGTTGGATATCTTCAGGTCTGGATCGACGCTGATAGTTTCTGTTCCCTCAGGTCCGGTCAGCGCCCACTCAAGCAAATGGTCGGCAAGAAGAAAGCCTGCGATGCGGTGTCCCTCGATATCCGAAGGGCGTTCGGGCGTGCCGTGCTTTGACAGATAGGGGGCTGACGCGAACAGTCGTTGGTGAAAGGTGCCGATCTTGCGTGCAATGAGAGAGTTGTCTTGCAAGACGGCCCCAACTCTGAGTGTAAGATCAATGCCTTCCTCAATGAGATCCACAACCCGTTCTTCAAGCGCGAGCGTCACCCGCACGTCAGGATATTGCGCCAGGAAGCCGGGCAACATCGGTGCAACGATCGCCTGCCCAAAGGAATTGGAGCATCCAATTTTCAGCGGACCGCTCACCGAACTGGCGCTTTGGCGGATGTCGTCCTCGACACGCGCAACAGCTTCAACGATGTCTCGCGCCTCGTCATAGAAGCGGCGGCCATGGTCGGTCAGCGACATGGATCGGGTGGTGCGCGTCAACAAGGTCGTTTCTAGGCTTTCCTCAAGCAGCTTGAGTTCGCGGCTAAGAAGCGCGGCAGACACACCCAGATCTTCTGCCGCTCGCGAGAAGCTGCCCCGTTCAACAATACGGCAAAAGGCCTTCATGACTGATAACTTGTCCATACCGCATTATAAGCTTTGAAACAGGGACTCCGTCCAGCAGTCTTAGGTATCTGTTTCTAGAGATCCCGGATTTCCTGATGAGGAACCGCTGAGAGATCGAACGCCCACGATTGCGCGGACCGGCACCAGACGTCCGCTATTCGGTCAAAAGGATCGTTGGGCTCATCCCAGCAAGCGGGCCACTGCGTCAATGCTGAGATGAACTCTCAATTTGCCCAACCGTAGATCAGCGTCGCCGATCAATGCCAGGCATGGCTTTGTTTTTTTTGACGGTCTCCAGTTTTGCAAATGTTTCCATTGTCTCTGATGCCGGCAAATCACGGACGTACCGTGCCGCAATATACAGGCGCTTTAGGCGCTTTCTGAGCAGATCGGCAATAAGCTCTTCCAATTGTTCTGCTGGGAGACGCCAGGCATCCGGATGCTTCCGGCTCCGGTCTTTGACCAGCCTGTGCGAGATATAGTAACGCAAGCGTTTACCATTCTTCTTGCTGTGGCGGGCCGAACGGCAGCACAGAGCCCAAACTGCGAAGTCATTCTTGACACTGCGAGCGCTCGCAGCCCTAAAAATTGCTGCATGAGCTAGAATAGCTGCGTTGTGGCAGGGTACAAAAAGCAATCATTCATGTCAGCTATCGGCAGCCGCTTGGTGCCGCGTTGTAGAAATCCCATAGTCGCGCTCTGTCGCCTTTTCGAACCCCAATTCCATTAACCTTCTAAACAGGTTTCCTGAGTTCACTTATCCGTTTGACGCATCTGAGCGTTCAAGTTAGCCTTGGCGTTATATCTGTTGGGGTGCCCCTATCCGGGCTGAGATGCACACGCTGCAAACCCATTGAACCTGAACCGGTTAGGACCGGCGGAGGGAACAGCTTGCGGACCATGCATCCGTTTTGGGCTACGCTCTCTGCCATTCTGACCCCTGAGCCAAGGGACAACGACATGGCAGCAAGAGCGTTAACGATTGCCGGATCCGACTCTGGTGGCGGAGCGGGTATCCAGGCCGACCTCAAGGCTTTTTCGGCAATGGGTGTTTATGCCGCCTCTGTTGTGACTGCGGTCACCGCACAAAACACCCAAGCTGTGACTGCCATTCATCCGATCCCCGATGATGTCGTTGTTGCACAAATCAAAGCCGTTCTGGATGATATCGAGATTGACGTGGTCAAGATTGGAATGCTGGGGACACCGTCGCTGATTGCAGCCGTGGCGGATGCGCTGGCGGGCTACGACGGGCCGGTTGTGCTTGATCCTGTGATGATTGCGAAATCAGGCGATACGCTGCTGGCCGATAGCGCGATAGATGCGTTGAAATCTGCGCTCTTCGCACGCGCGACCCTGCTGACACCCAACCTGCCTGAAGCAACGAAGCTGGTCAGCAAGGGCAGCACGCAGGCGCAGGCGAACGCCCTTCTGAAACTTGGTGTCGGTGCAGTTTTGATGAAGGGCGGGCATGCAGACGGAGAGACCTGCACCGATTATCTTGTCTCGCAATCGGGAACGCAGGCCTTTTCGGCCCCCCGTGTGAACACCCGCAACACCCATGGCACGGGATGTTCCTATTCCTCTGCAATCGCTGCGGGCTTGGCGCAGGGTATGGCGTTGAGCGATGCGGTCTCACGTGCGCACGCTTGGCTACATGAAGCGATTTTGCATGCCGATGAATTGCACGTCGGGCATGGTCATGGGCCCATTCATCACTTTCACGCGCTTTGGACATGAGCGGCCCCTTCACCATTCTGGGCGGCGGCGTGTGTGGCCTTGCCATGGCGGCAGAACTGTCATCACGCGCGGCGCAGGTCACGATTATTGATCCCAAAGGCGCGCCTGGCGATCATGCCTGCTCTTGGTGGGCCGGCGGCATGCTAGCGCCCGATTGCGAAGGGGTAAGTGCAGAGCCCGAGATCGTACGCCAAGGCCGCAAAGCTGCAAAGTGGTGGGAACACCAAGGCGGGGCAGTGCATCACGAAGGCACACTTGTTGTCGCGCTTCATCGCGATCAAAGCGATCTGGCAACCTTTGCACGCCGTGCGCCGACGGCAACACCGCTGTCCAGAACGCAGATCGCTGACCACGAGCCGCATCTGGCAGACCGCTATTCCAAGGCACTGTTTTTGGCAGATGAGGGGCATCTTGATCCGCGCGCGACGCTGACCTCTCTGCATGCCCGGCTCAGAGAAAGGGGCGTGCGTTTTGACGCGGATATCAATGGTCAGGTGATTGATTGTCGGGGCCTTGCTGCGCGCGACACGCTCACGGATTTGCGCGGCGTGAAAGGCGAGATGCTTGTGGTGCGCTGCCCTGACGTGACACTTTCACGCCCTGTCCGGCTGCTTCATCCGCGGTTCCCACTGTATATCGTGCCGCGCGGTGACGGTATTTTCATGCTGGGTGCCACCCAGATCGAAGCAGGCGAACGCGGGCGCGCGACGCTGCGGTCTGTCATGGAATTGATGAATGCCGCCTATGCCCTGCACCCCGCTTTTGGCGAGGCGGAATTGTTGGAAATTGGCGTTGATGCACGCCCGGCCTTTCCAGACAACCAACCGCGCATTCGGCGGATCGGGGATACAATTTACGTAAATGGCTTGTTTCGGCACGGTTTTCTGCTTGCACCTGCATTGGCGCAAATGACGGCGGATCTGGTGCTGGACGGCAAGATACCGGAGGTTTGGTATGAAGATCATCGTGAACGGTGAGGCGCAAGAGACCCGTGCGCCCACGCTAGCGGCGCTGCTTGGTGAGCTTGGAAAAAGCGAGGCGAAAGTGGCCACTTCGGTCAACGAGGTGTTTGTGCCCAAACATCAGCGCGCAGACCACGTCTTGCATGAAGGGGATCGCGTCGAAGTCGTTGCCCCCCGACAAGGAGGATAGAATGCCTACGTTTTACGGAACCGAAGTCCTATCCCGGCTCATGTTAGGCACCGCACAATACCCTTCGCCTGCAATTCTGGCGGAGGCGTTTCGCCGTTCGGGCGCGGGGATTGCCACGGTCTCTGTGCGGCGCGAGGCAGGCGGCGATCAGGCGGGGCAGGATTTCTGGACGTTGATCCGCGACCTCGGGGTCGCCGTGCTTCCCAACACGGCAAGCTGTTATTCGGTGCGCGAAGCCGTGACCACAGCCCAGATGGCGCGCGAGCTGTTTGACACCAACTGGATCAAGCTTGAGGTCATTGGTCACGCCGATACGCTGCAACCTGATCCTTTCGGTCTGGTCGAAGCGGCGGCGCAACTGGCTGAGGACGGGTTCGAGGTTTTTCCCTATTGTACCGAAGATCTGGTGCTGTGCGAGCGGCTGGTTGAGGTTGGCTGCAAGGTTCTGATGCCATGGGGGGCACCCATCGGCACAGGACTGGGGCTGAACAATATCTACGGTTTGCGCAGCCTGCGTGCGCATTTTCCGGACATTCCACTGGTCGTTGATGCGGGGCTGGGGCTGCCGTCGCATGCGTCCCAGGCGATGGAGCTGGGCTATGACGCAGTCTTATTGAACACCGCAGTAGCAAAGGCGGGCAACCCTGCCGCGATGGCCTATGCGTTTGCTCTAGCGGTAGAGGCGGGCGCGTTGGCTGCCGGCGCCGATCCTATGGACCCCCGCGATATGGCGGCCCCCTCCACGCCCGTCTTTGGAAAGGCCATGCTATGACGCTCCCACGGTTTTACCCGATTTTTGACGATGTGGCATGGCTGCCGCGGATGCTGCCGTTGGGGGTAAAGCTGGTGCAACTGCGCATCAAGGACCAGCCACAAGAGATGCTGCGCGCTCAACTGAGCGAAGGCCGTGATTTGTGTCGTGCCCACGGTGCACTGCTGGTCGTCAATGATCACTGGCAACTAGCAATCGAGCTGGGTTGCGACTGGGTCCATCTGGGCCAAGAGGACCTTGATGCGGCGGATGTGGCTGCGATCCGTTCTGCCGGTGTCAAGCTTGGTGTCTCGACCCATAACAAGGCGGAACTGGCGCGCGCGTTGGCGTTGAAACCTGACTATGTCGCCCTCGGTCCGATCTATCCGACCATCCTGAAAAAGATGAAATGGCATCAGCAGGGCGTTGAAAAGCTGCGCGTATGGAAAGACCGTGTGGGTAATATCCCTCTTGTCGGCATTGGCGGGATGAGGACGGACCGCGCACAGGGGGCATTTGATGCCGGGGCGGACGTTGTCTCGGCCGTCACGGACATCACGCTGCACGACGATCCAGAGAGCCGTGCCAGAGAATGGCTCGAGGTCTGCGGATGAGCCGCTATGCGCGTCAAACTGCGGTGCTGGGAACAGCCGCGCAGGATCACTTGGCGGGGGCATCTGTCCTTGTGATCGGTGGCGGAGGGTTGGCCGCCCCTGTGATGCAATACCTTGTGGGCGCAGGTGTGGGCCATATCCGAATTGCGGATGCAGATGTCATAAGTCTGTCCAACCTGCACCGCCAAACGCTGTTTCGCGAGGCCGACATCGGCTTGCCGAAGGTCGATGTGATCGCGCGCGCGATGACTGCATTGAACACCGGCACCACGATTGAACCTGTCCGCCAGCGCGTCGATCCGGCCAATATTGAAGCGCTTTGCGCGGGCATGGCTTTGATCCTCGATTGTGCTGACAGTTTCGCGCTCAGCTATATCGCGTCCGATCATTGCCTTGCCACAGGTCAACCCCTTGTCAGCGCCAGCGTGGTGGGTCGCGACGGCTATGTTGGTGGCTTTTGTGGTGGCAAACCAGGGTTGCGTGCGGTTTTCCCGGATCTGCCGGATCAGCTGGGGTCATGTGACACAGATGGTGTGTTGGGGCCCAGTGTCGGCGTCATTGGCAGCCTTCAGGCACAAATGGCGATGGCGATCCTGACGGGCGATGCGCACGGCCTCGGCCAGCTTGTGACCTATGATGCCGCAACGCTACGGTTCGGCGGGTTCCGCTTTGACACGGCAGCCGATCCGGTACCCACCCCCGCTTTTATCGCGCCGCGTGATATCGACGGATCCGATTTTCTGATTGACCTGCGCGCGCGCGATGAGCCGGGCCCGGACCTACCACACGCAAGACGCCATGCCGTTTCCGATTTTGGACCAGATGGCCCCACACCACACGAAAACCAACGCGCCGTTCTGGCCTGTCGATCAGGCCTGCGCGCCTGGCAGGCGGCGGATCGGCTTTCACGACACTGGCAGGGCGAGATCAAACTTCTCGCGCTCGGAGGGTAAGGAGACCCACATGAAACACCTCATCACTGCTGCGGCACTACTGTTCGCGACACCAGCCTTGGCACAAGACAAGATGACCTTGCTTTTGGACTGGTTCATCAACCCCGATCACGGGCCGATCATTGTGGCCGAAGAGCTGGGCTATTTCGCCGATCAGGGACTGGAGGTCGAGATCATCCCGCCCGCCGATCCGTCCGCCCCGCCGAAACTCGTAGCGGCTGGCCAAGGCGACATTGCCGTCAGCTATCAACCGAGCCAGCATTTGCATGTGGCCGAAGGTTTGCCGCTGTTGCGTGTGGGCACATTGGTTGCAACACCGCTCAACTGCCTTCTGGTCCTGAAAGACGGCCCCATTCAGGAGATCAGCCAGCTCAAGGGTGGCACGATCGGTTTCTCTGTTGCGGGTGTGGAAGAGGCGGTACTAAGCGCGATGCTCGGGCGCCACGGCGTCACATTGGATGATGTCGAGATGGTCAATGTGAATTTCTCGCTCAGCCCCGCGTTGATGTCGGGTCAGGTGGACGCAGTCATCGGGGCTTACCGGAATTTTGAGCTAAACCAGATGGAGATCGAAGGCGTTGATGGCCGCTGTTTTTATGTCGAGGAAGAGGGCGTGCCGACCTACGACGAATTGATCTATGTGGCGAACCCCGACCGGATGGATGTGGGTCAGGTTCGCCGGTTCTTGCGCGCGACAGAACTGGCGACGCAGTACATTGTCAACAATCCAGAAGCCTCATGGGAGTTGTTCAAGGGCTACGCGCCCGAGCTGGATGACGAACTGAACGCAAAGGCCTGGGTTGATACCCTGCCCCGTTTTGCCCTGCGCCCCGAAGCGCTGGATGAAGGTCGCTACACACGGTTCGAAGCCTTTCTGGCCGAGAGCGGCTTGGTCGAGGGTACCCGCCCTGTCTCGGCGCTTGCGGTCGATCTGGGGGCGGAATGACCTACGGCAACACGTTCGCGGCTTGGCGCGATAACACCCCCGCCTGGCGCGCCTATACTCGTCATAAGTTTGTAGCGGGTTTGGGCGATGGCACGCTGCCGCGCGCCGCCTTCCTGCATTATCTGAAACAGGATTACGTCTTTCTGATCCACTTTTCCCGCGCTTGGGCTTTGGCCATCACCAAGGCGGATACGGTCGCGGAAATGCGCCTGGCCGCTGGGACGGTGAACGGGCTGATCAATGAGGAAATCGCCCTGCATATCAAAACCTGCGCTGAGGCCGGGATTGATGAGGCAACGCTATTTGCGACGCAGGAACGGCAAGAAAACCTAGCCTACACCCGCTATGTCCTGGATGCTGGCCATTCCGGTGACCTGTTGGATTTGCTGGCCGCTTTGGCCCCCTGTGTCATGGGATACGGTGAAATCGGCAACACGCTAGCAGCCACCAAGACTTCGGACACCTACGCCGAATGGATCAACACCTATGCCAGCACCGAGTACCAGCAGGTCTGCCACGATGTGGGCTTGCTGATTGATGAGGCAGTGGCGCGACGTATTGGCGATAACGCATCGGCCAGCCCCCGCTGGGTCAGTCTTCTGGCGCGGTTCAGAGTGGCGACACAGCTTGAGGTCGGGTTTTGGAATATGGGGCTCGATCCGTGAACCAGCCCCTGCGCATGACAGGATCGGCAGCAATCAACGGGACACCGATCTTTTCGCAGCTCGATTTGGTTCTGACACCGCACAGCTGGACATGTCTGTTGGGGGCAAGTGGCGTCGGCAAGTCCACGGTACTGCGCCTCTTTGCGGGTCTCGCCGAAGGCGTTACCTTCGACGGGAACCTCAGCGATCCCGGTCGTGTTGCCATGATGGCGCAGCAAGACTTGTTGATGCCGTGGCTCAGCGTTTTGGACAATGTCATGCTTGGCGCGAGGCTGCGCGGCGAACGCCTCGACCGGATACTTGCCCGCGACAGGCTGGCGCAAGTGGGATTGGCGGAGCACGCAGACAAATTACCCCTCGCCCTATCCGGTGGTCAACGCCAACGCGTCGCCTTGGCGCGCACTTTGATGGAAGACCGCGCCGTTGTATTGCTGGATGAACCGTTCTCAGCGCTTGATGCGCTGACCCGCGCACAAATGCAGGACCTGACGACAAAACTGCTGACCGGGCGCACGGTGCTGCTGGTCACCCATGATCCGAACGAGGCTGCGAGACTGGGCCAGACCATCTTGATCATGACCCCGTCAGGGCTCGTCGAGGTTGCCGCCCCACGCACGCCCATTCCGCGCGACATCAACGCACCAGATGTGTTGCGCACGCAAAAAGACCTGTTTGAGCGACTGCAGAGACCGACATGAGCGCCACACAACACTTGCAATCGCTTGCCGCTGAAGAATGGCACGCCACGACACATTACGCGTTCACCAATGCCTTGGCCGATGGGACCTTAAGCCGGGACAATATGGTGGGATATCTGCAACAGGACTACCAGTTCATAGAGGGGTTTGTGCGACTTTTAGCATCCGCCTTGGCCCATGCCCCAACATTGGCTGATGCCGTGCCCAGCGCGCGATTTCTGGGTTCGGTCTGCGGCCCCGAAAATACCTACTTCCTGCGTGCTCTACACGCGCTTGAGGTTCCGCCGACCGCGCCAGCAGCGCCCGAAACAATCGCGCTCCAACAGCTGATGGACCAAGCCCGCCGCACGGGGGGCTACGAGATTATGCTGTCGGTTGTTGTTGTTGCCGAATGGATTTACCTCGACTGGGCCACCCCGCTTGAAGACGGAGCAAATGATCTGCCGTTTTGGCTGGGTGAGTGGATAACCCTGCATTCAGACGACAGATTTACGCAGGTCGTCGCCTATTTGCGCGATCAACTGGATACCGTTTGGGACACGCTGGACGAAAACACCCGTAAAGACGTCACTGCAACCTTCACTGAAGCGGTACGTTTGGAACGCGCTTTCTTCGAGGCCTCCAGGGTTGGTTTTGCGGTCGCATGTTAACCGGTTGGCGGGCAGGCATCGCAGCGACATGTCTTATATTGCTGCTCTGGCAAACAGTGATCTGGACCACAGGTGTCGCCCGGTTCATCCTGCCGCCCCCTGCACTAGTTGGGCAAACAATCTGGGAAAGCCGCGCACTCTTGGCAGAGCACGCGTTGATCACGATTGCCGAAGTGCTTATCGGCCTCGTGCTGGGCGCCGCACTCGGGTTCGTGTCGGCCATTGGGCTGGTCGCATCGCCGACCGCGCGTGCGCTGGTGCGACCCATTCTGCTGTTCAGCCAAGCGGTGCCGGTGTTTGCGCTGGCACCTATCTTGACCCTCTGGCTAGGCTTCGGCCTTTGGTCCAAAATCACCATGGCTCTGATCATCATCTATTTCCCTGTGACATCGTCGTTTTTTGATGCCCTGATGCGCACAAACCGCGACTGGATCGGCTTGGCCAGGGTCATGGGTGCAAGTCCCGCCCGC
>CAYZKE010000005.1:0-6032 GCA_964478505.1 uncultured Loktanella sp. | reverse complement strand
GCATTATGTGGCATATCCGGGTGCCCGCAGCCTTGCCGGGCTTTGCTTCCGGGCTGCGCTTGGCCGCGGTTTATGCGCCCATCGGTGCGATCATCGGCGAATGGGTTGGAGCGTCAAAAGGCCTTGGATATCTCATGCTTTTGGCCAATGGGCGCGCCAAAACCGATCTGATGTTTGCCGCCCTAATTGTGCTCGCAGTCCTGACGATCCTGCTGCACACTGCGGTGAATAAGTTGTGCGAAAAGACACTAGATCGGCCGGAAGAGTCTTGATTGGCGCACACTGAAAGCCGCTTTGATCGACTGGCCCAATTACAAACGCTGCATCAACGAAGATGAAAAGGTCAAAGCCACCAATATCCGCGACTTGCTTGTACGACCTTACTGCGGCGAAGGTACGGTCTACACTCTGACCAAATTGACGGCCGCGAATGCGCGGCACGGTGACTCGCGCTGAGGTGCAACTGTGAACTCGCCGCGGGAGCTCCTCCTGACGGGTCAGAGCCCGCAATACTTTGCACGTTCGGGATCATGGTCTGTCCTTTGGTTTGAATGGAGTAAATGCGTGGGCTGCGGTGCATGGGTCAGGCAGGCCGCAAATGGCGGACACAACGGCCATGCCATCTGCACCGCTGGCAAGAACACCGCTGATATGATCGTGCTTCAGACCGCCAATCGCTACGTTCGGCAACGATGACAACGCGACCAGCTGCGCCAAACCGTCGAAACCTATCGGCTGCGCATGATCGGTCTTTGTGGCCGTGCCAAACACAGGGCCCAGACCGAGGTAGTCCACCAAAGACGGATCAGCATCACGCACCGCTTGCGGCGTTTCGCACGACAGCCCGAGTTTTTTGCCCGGACCCATGATCGCGCGCGCCTGTGCAGGCGAGATATCCCCCTGCCCGATATGCGCGCCATCCGCATTGGCCGCCGCAGCCGCGACAACATCATCATTGATCACAAGCGGCACGCCTGACCCTTGCAAAGCGGTTTTCAGGGCGACAGCCAGATCGGTCCGCTGGGCGGTGGTGGCGTGTTTATCGCGCAACTGAACCATGGTCACACCTCCCGCCACAGCGCGGCGCACGGTCTCCACAACGCCGATCCCCGCGCAAAGCCGCGGGTCGGTGACCAAATAGAGACGCAATTGATTTTTGAGGGTCCCCATCAGCCGATGACCCCCGCCAGATCGTCCGGCTGCGCAGTGGCGAGTGCATCGAGAAAATGCATCTGAAAACTACCGGGCCCATGCGCGAGCTTTGCGGCGGCGCTTCCTGCGACTTTGAAATGCGCAAGAGCCGCAAGTGCTGCATCAAAGGCGGGACCGGTCGCAGCGTAGGCCCCCATCAATGCGGTCTGCGAACAGCCCAGCGCGGTGACCTGTGGCATCAGGGCCGAGCCACCCGAGACCTTTGCCTCTTGCTTGCCATCGGTCAGGTAATCAACGGGCCCTGTGACTGCCACGACCGTGTCAAACTGCGTCGCAAGCGCCCTTGCAGCGCCCTGTGCTGCCGTCACACTATCCCCGCTATCAACCCCTTTTCCGGCACCGGCCTCGCCCGCGAGCGCCAGTATTTCTGACGCATTGCCACGGACAATCGCGGGACGCTGGGCCAGAAGTTGCTGTGCAGCCCCCCGGCGATACGCCGAGATGAAATGCGCCACCGGATCCAAAACCCACGGAATGTTGTGTGTGTTTGCCACCGCCGCCGCCTCTGTCATACTGGCAAACCATGGCGCGGAAATTGTCCCGATATTGATTGAAAGCGCACCACAAAGCGGTGTGAACTCGGCCACTTCTTCGGCTGCGTGGACCATCGCAGGCGAGGCACCCGCCGCCAAAACGACGTTTGCCGCGATATTCATCGCCACATAGTTTGTCATGCAATGCACGAGGGGTTTTTGGGCTCTAAGGGCAGTCAGGAGGTCGTGCGCGGCCATGGTCATTCCTCTTTTTTGCAGGCAAAAAGAGGGACTATGTGTGCAGCGCAAAGAAACATACGACCTCCCTCCGCCAGCATTATCTGGTTCAGGTTCAAAGGGTACATCTCAGCCTTTCGGCGCCCCTGGTGTCTTGTTGGCTATTGGTTTTCGCACCGAGCGTCAAACAGAATGAAGTTCTGGCGCATCGCGTGCCGATAGTTTCCGCACATCATCAACGCTCCGGCTTACCCATCTCTGATGGAATGGCCTAAGGCGCGGCTGCGCTGCTCGCTTAGGGGTCAAACAAATGTAATCTCTTTGTCTCGCACGCCAGACCAACGCGCTGGCCTTCGCTAACGCTCTCATGCCCACGTTCCTAGACAACGATCCGTTCGCCATCGTCTATCACGAGATAGGCAAAAGAAACCCCACCAAGGCTCTCAATAAAATCGGCCGTCACGGCGTGACCGGTTTGTCCAGCACACAGATCAATTCCTACGACCTGTTTGAGCCCTGCGATATGCACACAGTCATGGCGTGCACCACGTACCGCTGGAAAATCAGGAACAGGATGACAACCAACAGGGACGCGATAACGCCCGAGGCCATCACACGCCCCAGCCGTTCCGATTGCGCAAAGTTGGATTGGATGGACGCAAGGTTCAAAGTGAATGAATTCAGGAGCCAGCCGGACGTTTGCCTGAAACTGAAAAAAGGGGATGCCGTTATCCCATGTAAACGGCAAAGGGGTCAGCGCGAAAGTAGATGAAGCGCTCAAGGAACGGGGCATCCAAGTTGATAAGTCTTTCGCCGTGATGGACTATGACGATGAGGAAATCGCACGGCACCTTTCCCCTGCTCTCTCAACAGTGTTCTTGCCGCGCCGCGAGTTTGGCCAATGGTGCGTAGAACAGCTTCTATCATCAGACGCGCGCGCGGTTGTTACAGAGAGGATGGAATAACCACTTTTTTACGCGCCTCGCCTGCACTTGAAGACTGAGACGCGTTCTTGCCGCGCGATGGATGCCGACATTGTGATGTTGCCCGCTTGCAGTCCTTGGCGCTATGCGACAATTTATTGGCAACGCTGAATTTTCCCATGGGCACGCGCGCACGATGAACCGAATTCCTCTTTTTTCCGGTCTTGCAGTCCTTGGTGCCGCAGCTGTTGGTGCGTTTCTCATGATGCCGATGCGGGATACGGTGTCGGAAACAGACGCGTTTGCCGCACCCGGCCTTGATCCTATGACCATTGAAGAGGCGCGCACAGAGTTCTGGCGCCTGACGCCCGCGTTGCTGTTGGTGGTTTATGATGCATTCGGCCAGACCCAAGAAGATGCGATCTATGACACGCTTGCCAGTGTTACACATGGCGACGCCCTCGAGTATCTTTATCTGGAGCGCGTGGGCGCGATGGCGGGCGGTGGCCTTGAAGAGGCCGATCAGACAATCCACGAAATCAAGCTGCTGAACACACGCGTCGCGCGCGATGGTGCGGCATTGGCCATTGACGCGTCATGGCAGGTGATCGGAACGGTCGGACATGCCGAACACCTGCATGTGCGCGGCAACACCTACAGTGCCGATCTTCTGGTATCCCCTGTCGAGGGGGCTTGGCGGATCACCGATTTCGAACTGTTGGAAGTCAATCGGGATGCGGCCGGTGAAACCTTTCTGGCCCCGCAAATCAACTGATGATTACCGTTGAAAACCTTTCTTTCCGCTATAGCGCGACCAGCTTTGGTCTGCGCGTCCCTGCCTTTGATCTGCAGGACCGCGAACGCGTGGCCATCGTGGGCCCAAGCGGCAGCGGCAAGACCACACTGCTGAACCTGATCGCGGGCATCCTGACACCCGAGGCGGGCCGGATCGACGTTGCAGGCACCGATGTCGCCACTCTGTCCGAGGTGGAGCGCCGCCGCTTTCGCGCCAGCACGATCGGGTTTGTGTTTCAGGATTTCGCGCTGCTGGATTATCTGTCAGCGCGGCAGAACATCCTCTACCCTTACCGGATCACACCGGCCCTGACGCTGAACGCCGCCGCCCGCGAAAGGGCCGAAGCGCTGGCCGCGGCCTGCGGGATCGGTGACAAACTGGATCGCCATCCAACCGCATTAAGCCAGGGTGAACAACAGCGCGTCGCCATTTGTCGCGCCTTGGTGACCCAGCCCAAACTGATCCTTTCGGATGAGGCCACAGGTAACCTTGACCCTGAAAGCAAGGCCCGCATCCTTGATCTGCTGTTTGAGCAGGCCCGCGAAGCGGGGGCCGCCGTTCTGGCCGTGACCCATGACCACGAACTGTTGCCACGGTTCGAGCGTGTGCTGGATTTCGCGCAGTTCAGACAGGGGGCCGACGCATGAACGCGCTCTACCTTGCTTTTGCCTATCTGCGCTATCACTGGGGCCGCAGCCTTGTGCTGACACTGGTGGCCGCCCTGATCATGTTTGTTCCGATTGCAACGCAGATCCTGTTGTCCACCAGCGAACGTGCGCTGGTCGCGCGGGGCGATGCGACACCGCTGTTGTTGGGCAGTCGGGGATCGCAATTGGACCTGACAATGGCCGCACTCTATTTTTCGGACGAACGGCCCGATCCTGTGACAATGCGCGAGGTTGAAGCGGTCTGGGACAGCGGGCTGGCAGTGCCGATCCCTGTGCATTCTGCCTTTTCGTCCGCAGGGTTCCGCATTGTGGGGACGACGCTGGACTACTTCGACTTTCGCGGTCTGACCGTGTCTGACGGGCGTGGCCTTTCCATTCTTGGTGATGCGGTGATTGGCGCGGATGTTGCGCAAACACTTGGCAAAGGTGTTGGTGACACTCTGGTGTCTTCGCCTGAAAACCTGTTTGATCTGGATGGTGTCTACCCCCTCGAGATGCCGATTGTCGGCGTTCTGGCACCCACCAATTCCCCCGATGATCAGGCGATTTTTGTGGATATCAAAACCGCTTGGGTCATTCAGGGTATCGGGCACGGCCATGAAGATGTGGTGACGGCGGCCGAGGTCGCGGCAGGCACCGCGGCACTGTCGAATGCGGCCGTTGTGCAATATCAACGGATCACTGACGAGAACATCGACAGCTTTCATTTTCATGGCAGTCAGGACGGTTTCCCGACCTCTGCTGTGATCGTGGTGCCTAATGACGCGCGGTCCGGCACAATCCTGAAAGGCCGCTATCTGGATAGCGAAAACCCCGCCCAGTTGATCGAACCTGCCGGCGTGATCCAAGGCCTTGTGGACCGTATTTTCAGGATCAAATCGCTGCTGGACGTGGTCACGCTGATCATTGCGGTTGCGGCGTTGGCGGCAATCGGGCTAGCCGTGTTCCTCAGCTACCGCTTACGCGCCCGCGAGATCGCAACGGCCGTCAAACTGGGGGCGCGACGCGGCATGGTTTTGCGTCTCTTGTCGGCCGAAACAATCACATTACTATCTCTTTCAGCACTTATTGCTGCAACAGGCGCGGCCATCGTGTCGCGCAATTCAGAAGCCTGGGTAGGTTGGCTACTCGCGCTCGGTTCATGATCATTAGGAGGCTCCATGAAACGTCATTTTATCACTGCATCACTCGCCAGCATTATCGCTGCAACGCCCGCCCTGGCCCATTACGGCATGATTATTCCCAATGATCCGATGATCAGTCAGGAAGACGGACGCAGTGTTGCGCTGACGATGTCGTTCTCGCATCCGTTCGAAATGGACGGCATGATGCTTGATACACCTGTGGCGTTCTCGGTCACGCATGAGGGGACCACCACGGATCTGCTCGGCGATCTTGAAGGTGCGACCGTGATGGACGATCAGGGCTATACGCTTGACTATCCGCTGGAACGTCCCGGCACCTATATCTTCGCGATGGAACCACAGCCCTATTGGGAACCTGCCGAAGATGCCTTTATCATTCACTACACAAAAACCTATGTGACCGCCTATGGCGATGACGAGGGCTGGGATACCGAACTGGGCCTGAAAACCGAGATTGTACCGCTGTCCAAGCCCTTCGGCCTGTGGGAGCACAACGTCTTTCAGGGCATCGTCAAGATGGATGGCGAGGCCGTGCCCTATGCAGAGGTCGAGGTCGAATTCTTCAATGATGGCGTAGG
>CAYZKE010000004.1:0-32866 GCA_964478505.1 uncultured Loktanella sp. | reverse complement strand
GGTCGTCACAACCACGTCCAAGAAATTTGGGTCCCAATCTGCGGCTTTGCGCAGAGCGGGGTAGGCGGCCACGGCGAGAACCGCGACCACCCAATGTTGTGTCCACAGGAACACCAGAACGCCGCCGAACAACCACGCCATCGCATACATGACGGGCAAGCCGAGAAGTTTCGGCTGTCGTAGCAGTCCTTTGAAAAGTGGCACTTGTTCAGCCATTCTTGATATTCCTTATGTGGTCCAGATTGCAGCGACGATTGTTGGCGCGGCTGCGATCCCCGCGATCCCGATGATCACCCAGAGGGCTTGACGGAAATCGAGAATGCCAAAGAGCCACGACAAAAACACACCGATCAGAGCCAGTGTGCCGATCACGATACCGAGGGGGCCGGTAATCGCATCGACAATGCCTTGCAGGACGCTTTGGACAGGTGACAGGTCGATGGATTGCGCCAATGCTGGTTGTGCCAGCATCAGGAGCACACCGCACAGTGTCACCATATTGGTCGTAGTTGGCCTCATGAATTTTCTCCTTCTAGCCGGTTGAACACAGCCAGCACTCTGCTGACGTGGTTTTGGGTTTCCCTATATGGAGGAATCCCATTGCTGCGCGTCACAGCATCGGGGCCAGCGTTGTAAGCCGCCAATGCAAGACGCGCATCCCCGAATTGGACCAGCATCATCAGTAGATACCGGGCCGACCCGTCGAGATTTTGTTGCCAGTTGTGAGGATCGACGTTCAGATCACGCGCCGTCTCGGGCATAAGCTGCCCAAGGCCGATTGCGCCAACCTCACTGCGAGCGCCCACGTTGTAGGCGCTTTCAATTTCGATGTTCGAGCGGAACAAGAGCCGCCATTCGGTTACAGAAAGCCCCGCCCGCCGCAGGGCAGGGTGACTTGCATATCGCATGGCCGTGGCGTCGATTGCCTGCAAAATTTCAGGACGCGGCACAGCGCCCCTTGGGGCGACCGATGCCACGCGGAAACTTTCGTCAGAGGCCCCTACATCAGCGTCTTGCCCAAAGAGCTGCAATCCTTCGGATGCCGACCCTTGGCCAACGCCATCATTGTAGTTTCGTGCGAAGTTGTCTTGTGACGTGGACTCACTCAGAGACCCGTCACCGTTCATCACCAGCACCATTCCTTGAGAAAATGCTGGCGACGCCGCCAGTGTCAAAACACAGGCGCTAGTCTTCGTCAGCTTCCCGAGATTTGTGTTCAGCCACAACCTTTTCGGGAAGAACGTGCGTTGCGCGTCCCCCTTCGTCCATCGGCACGTTGATGTGCGTGAACCCCATCGGGTTGAGGAAGCTGACAAGCCCATTGATGGTTTTGAACGTCCGCAGAACGATTTCTTCATCCTGTCTGGCGCGTGACCGCGCCGAGACGAGCATCTTTTCATAGGACCGATCTTGATTGACCACTCTGATAACCCACTCGCCATACCACATAGCTGCCTTTTTTCTGGCAGCGGACTTGCATACAACCTCAGCTTGATATCCACTGAGTAAGAGGGATTTGAAAAGAGTTTCTGTAACCACATTCGGAGCTTCTTTATTTATGTCTGTCCCCACGTCTGCGCTCTCTTTTTTGGTTAGCGGTCGTGGCACCCTTCTCAGGCAACACAACCTTACGATATTGCAAGGCAACCCACAAGTTATAATATTGTAAATTGATTGATTACCTCATATACCCAACCATTAAGCACAGGCACGATACTTGCCAAGTAAAATAGGGGGGCAAGAGCCTTGCACACACCGTCAAAACCTTCATACACTCTTGTAATATGGTTTATTTTTATCGCTTCTATGGCGCAAGCGGAAACCTGCCTCGCGCCTTCAAGGCCCTTCGTTCCCAACGATCCACAAGCAGCGCGGGAATATGAAGACCTGATACGTCAGGATTTCGAGGACTACATCACGAACGTCCAAGATTATTTCCGTTGCATGGAGGGTGAGCGGGCCAGAGCCTTCACCGAAGCGCAGGAAGTAAGCCAAGAATATGGGCGCTTCGTTCAGCAAGTGGCGAATTGAAGCGATACCTAACAGTTGACTTGATTTGCACCTGCATTGCGGTACCTCTTGCGAGTGTGGAGGTCTTTTGCCACAGTTGGACGAACACAATAAATCCCACGAAAACCACTTCAAAATAGTATTCGTCGACGGCTTTGACTTGGTACCGCTTATCCACTTTCCATAGATATTAATGAAGTCATCTCTTAACGCAGTGAGCTTGAGTGTTCCTCACCACTCAGCACATGCTCGTTATTGGCACAGTCGCAAAACAGCCCATTTTCCGCTGCCACAAACCCCGTTCAAAACCAAACCAGTTGTTGAAGGTTTTTGGAAGAATGCCGAAGCCATCTTCAAAAGACCTCCGACTTCCCAACAAAGACTAACGCTATCCGCCCATCTTGATACCATTTACGGGGTCGAAGGTCAATTCCACCTCTGTCAATTGATCAGAGTTATCAGCTGGAACAGGGTAGCCATCCGATTGGCAGCGCAAAATGGCGCGCCTGGCAATTTGGAATGCGTATTCGCCGACAGCCTCAGCCATGTCGGCAGCTGCAGCTTCATCGCCCTCAAACCATAACAGTTCAACGTCACCTTGAATGCGGCCCTCTGCGTCAAGTGAAAACGCAACATGCACTGTTGTGAGCTTACCGATCGAGCCAGGGTCAAAATTCCAGCATCTATTGACCGATCGCGCAAACGCATCGCGTTGTGCTTCGAGGAAGGGAGATGTATCTTCTGGTGCTTCTATGGCAGCTGGTAAGATGACAGTGGGTTCAATTGTTCGTTGGTCGTCTTGTCGCGTAAAGTGATCCACCAAATCAGTGACCAAGGTTGTCACGTCAGCGCATTCTGTTGTTTGAAGTGTACCATTGGTCAGCATTTGACGTTGGTTATTAGAAAACTGAAACACCCTATCTCCGATGACGACGGTTACGGAGTTTTCCCCCCTGGATACAAACGCGTCGCTTTCCCCAACAAGTGAAAGCTCGCCATCCGCTGACTGGGAAAAGGCATAGACTGCGGGGCTGGGCTCGGCTTGGCAAATTAAAACCTGCAAGCGAGTGCCCTTTTGCTCCGCAAGTAGTTGCGCAGGCATACTGGCGCTTGCCAAGAATAGCGCAAGGATAAAACGTTTCATATTGGGTTATGTCCTTTGACTTGCGAGATTGCGCCCAAGTTTTTCGAAATCATGCGTTGAGGGCGTGGTGTATTCGTCGTCCAGTTTTGAACTGCACTTTGGTTGAAGTCGTATCCATCAGGATTTCGCCCGTTTGTGGGTTCCGGCGCTGACGCGGAGGGTACGTCGTGGCGTAAAAAACCCCAAAGTTTCGCAGCTCCACGCGACGGCGATCTGCAATGGCTGTAATGATTGTGTCGAAGATCACGTCGACTACCATGCGGGCATGCGCCGGTGTCAGGTTATTTTCGCTTGCGATCTGTGTCACCAGTTCACTGCGGGTCATGACGCCGCGCCTTTCGTTGTGCTGTGTGACCTTTGCGGCGACAACGTTACTTCGCGTTCAGTGCGCTTGTTCTGGCGCGGCGCGGGCTGGGATTCCCCGCAGTTGCCGCATGCTTCGCTTGCATTGGCCTGCAGAGGCCCGCCACACCACGCGCAACTTTGTCTCTGGTCAGCCATGTTTCCCCCATATCTTCTGAGTGAGAACTTTGGCGCGATAAACAACAACTTCCAAGATCCAATTTCAGATTTTTGGATGCTTCATACCCGATCGTAACGGGCGCCCGATGAGATGCACTGACAACTGGCATCACATCCTCCGCTTTACGTCTGCCATTGCGTATTGTGGCGTTAGAGCCTGCAACAAATGCAGAGTAAGTACTTCACATCCCTGGATGTGGCAGACATATCGGCGCAGAACATAACTAAAGGATTACCCCATGCGGCTGACAGCCCCGACATTTATCGTGTTTCTGATTTCGCTTATTTGCGGCGTACTGGCGCTGCTTCCGGTTCTCGGCATCGCCGTTGTCGCATTGCCGATCTCAACCTTCTGGCTGATGACGATTGCCTGGGGCTTGCTTCTGGCAGGCGTGATGTTCCGGGGAGTATAATTCTGCGATGGCGAAGGCGTCCAAACTCGACCGGCTGAGTGATCAGGTGATCATGGCGTGGCTTGAAAAGCATGCCTGCCCGCTGCCGTTTCATGCGGTGCGGGCTTTGTTTATGGGCAATATCGCCACGCCTGATATGGCGGCCTCTCCGATGCAAACCATTCGCGATTTATGGGGCGGCGAGTTGCCCGAGTTTGAGAGCAAGCAAGATGCCGAGCTCTTAATGATGAGCCTGATGCAAGGCCTCTGGAATGGGCTGAGCGCGCATCAAAACCGCACAAACCCGTTCAAGCTCATACGGGTGAAAAGCCCGCAGTCTAGCTGGGAGGCGCTCGCCCGCCTGTCATTGCTGCGGCGCGAAGAGATTGATGGGTTTATCGAAGGGCTGTTTGCCGGGCATGAGGAAATTGACCTACCCGAAAAGGCCCATCGTGCGACCAATATCTTGGGCGAGATCCGCGCTTTACTCGGGGGCTTACATCAACTGGCAACACAGAACGCCACGCCTACGGATATCGAAGAGCTGGACGGGATGATAAAGCAGGTGCGTGACCTGAGTATCATCGCGGAGAAGGAAATCAACGCCGCGATCCAGTCCTGCAAACGCGCACGTGCGCAGATGCTTGAGACCTATGTTGCGGAAAAACCGGGGCTGCATTGATGGGCTTTGATGCGGGTCAGTTTGAGGTGTTCCCGGATCGGCTGCATTTGCGCCGTGTTGAGCCCGCCAAAAATATGCGGCGGTTCTATCTGATGACCGTGCAGCGCGATCTGTTCGGCGGCGCGTCACTGACCCGCGAATGGGGACGGGTGGGTAGCGCTGGAAAGGTGCGGGTCGAGCACCATCCTGATGAGGGATGCGCAATCGATGTCCTGGCGGATATCACGCAGCGCAAACGCAAACGCGGCTATCGTTTCGTGCCGGGAGGGTTTTGAATGTCCGGCCTGCCTGAGCTGATAATGAACCGCGCTTTCATGGAGGATTTTGCTGAGGCCCCTGCGCCCTGTTTTGGTATGGGGTTGGTTGAAGCCAATGGCGCACAGACAGGGTTCCTGGCCATGCGAGCCGCCACGCCGATCCCGAGAGAGATGCTTGGGCTGGGGCTCGCCTTTGGTCACCGCATGCTGGATTTGCGCGGCGCGCAGCTGTGCCAGTTTGTGTTCAACATCTATGGCTTTCAGGCTTATTCGGTCTTGGTGAACCCGGTTAGTCCGATGGTGCGCGCCGTCCTTGAGGCGATGCTGACCCGGCGGGATTATTTCTTCTTTGTGCTAAACCCGGATGGAGGGGCGAGCGCGTTCCGCTCTGATCTCAAAATTGAAAATATTGCAGGTCTACGAGATAACATCTCGGGCATGTACGCAGCGAGCGCGTCACCCGCACGCTATGAAGAGGCAGTGGGGCTGTTTGCGCACGCCCCGGATCCTCCCAGCACCGTGCTGACCTGGGTGTGCCGGGATAACCCGGACTACCTTGATCTGGATACGGACCCGATGGTGCTTCCGCCCTCTGCAGGGTGAGTAAGTGCTCTTTCTTACATGTTCAATTTGGCTGGCACCCATACCGCCCTAATCCACACCCTCTACAAAGGTCTCAACGAAGGCCTTTATCTTCTCGATCACGCGGTCGGCCACACTGCGACGCTCGCGTAAGGCAGGGCGGGTTTCCATGATCCCAATGACGTCATCGCGCATGGGGGTTTTTTCAGTGAACAGGTAGTTGGCCAGCATCTTATCCAGCGCCTCGCGTTTAAGGCCTTCGTCCTGGCTTAGAGCGACAAGCGCGCTTTGCTTTTGCGCCTCCCAGTAGCTGTCGAATTCAGCCCCGACATCCGCGCTGGCGGGCAGAGCCGCGAAATGCTCTGCAATGAAGCGTTCGATTAGCTCTTTTTTGCTGCGCAGCTGCGCCTCGGTGTCGAGCACATCCATGATGGTCTTGCGCGTCTTGGCCTTTTCTTCAGGTGTCTTGCTTTGCATGTCGCGCAGCAGGGTGATGATGTAGCTGACGTTGATCTTGTCCCGGCTGATAAGCTCGATCTCAAAATCCAGGTCATCGAGGATGGAAACCTTCTCCTTGGCTTTTTCGCCACGCACCTTGTCATAGAGGTCGAGATATTTGCTGCGGTAATCTGCGAAGGTCTGCTCGTCCAGGGGCAGGGTGCTGGCATCGAACTGCGAAAAGCATTCCAGTACGTTCTTGACCCGGATCACGTCTCGGAAGGCCTTGATGAAGGCCGCCTCATCCTCTTCGGTCAGCAGGTCATCGACGCTTTCCACGGTCGGCGCGATGGCCAGTAGTGCTGCTGCGGCCTCTTCGAACTTCTTCACATAATCATCATAGGGCGCGAGGATGATATCCTCCTGGGCGTCCTTGTTGGCAAAGAGCTCGATGGCTTTATCGGTGGCGGGCTTGAGGTTGCGGAAGGAAACCACGTTCCCTTGGGACTTCTTGGCCCCCATGGTGCGGTTCGTTCGCGAAAACGCCTGCACCAGCCCGTGGTGCTTGAGGTTCTTGTCCACGTATATGGTGTTCAGCGCTTTGCTATCAAAGCCGGTGAGGAACATGTTCACCACCAGCAGGATATCGACCTCACGGTTTTTCACGCGCTTCCCGATATCCTTGTAATAGGCGTAGAAGAGCTTGCTGTCCCTGGTCGAGTAGTTGGTGCCAAACATCGCGTTATAATCGCCGATATAGCGCTCCAGCGCGTCCCGGCTGTGGGCGTTCACGGGGCTGCTGTCATCGGGCAGGTCATCACCCGTGCCCATGCCGTCGGCCTCAGTGTCTTCCTCATTGGCCTGATAAGAAAAGATGGTCGCAATCTTCAGGTCGTGCTCACCGGCTGTTTTTTTCGCCGCAAACAGATCGTAATAGGCGTTCAGGGTTTTCACGTTGCTCACGCACATGATGGCCGTGAATTCACGCCGGTGCGTTTTACTGTCGTGATGGGCGATGATGTAATCGGTGATTTTCTCGAGCCGGGCAGGGGCCTGCATGACCTCTGCGGTATCAATTGCCTCGACCTCGATATCCTGCACCCCGTCCTTGCCCTTGAAGGTGCGGATATACTCGACCGAGAATTTTAGGACGTTCTCGTCCCGGATGGCGTCCGTGATGACGTACTTATGCAGGCACTCCCCAAAGAGGTCTTTGGTCGTACGCTTGCCCATCGCGTTCTTGGCCGCGTTCTCGGCAAAGATGGGTGTGCCGGTGAAGCCGAACATCTGCACGTTCCCGAAAAAGTCGGTGATCCGCTTATGGGTCTCGCCGAACTGGCTGCGGTGGCATTCATCGAAGATGAAGACCATGCGCTTGTCTTTGAGATCGTCCATCGTCTTGAGGTGCCGGTCGCGGCTGATCGCCGTGTTGAGCTTTTGCAGTGTCGTGACAATCAGGGGCGTGTCATCGGCAAATTGCTTCACCAGGTTGCTGGTGTTCGTGGTAGCGTCCACGCTGCCTTCAGAGAAGCTATTGAACTCCTTGATCGTCTGAAAATCCAAATCCTTACGGTCCACTACAAAGACCACCTTGTGAACATGGGGGCTCTGGGTGAGGATCTGCGCCGCCTTGAAGCTGGTCAGCGTTTTTCCTGACCCGGTGGTGTGCCAGATATAGCCGTTCTTGGTGGTGGTCTGCACGCGCTCCACGATGCGCTCGACCGCATAGAACTGGTAGGGCCTCAGCGCCATCAGCAGCTGGTCGCTCTCATGCAGCACGATGTATTTGGTGATCATTTTGCTGAGGGTGCATTTCTCGAGAAAATCATCGGCAAAGGCGCTCAGCTGGCGGATGGTTTTGTTGTCTTCATCGGCCCAATAGAAGGTTTGCTTGAAATCGCGGCGATTGACCGGATTGTTGGCGTAATACTTGGTGTTCACGCCGTTGCTGATCACAAACAGCTGCAAGTATCCAAATAACCCGTACCCAGCTGAAAAGCTGTGCCGGTGGTAGCGGTTGGTCTGATTGAAGGCTTCCTTCATCTCGAGGCCGCGACGCTTCAGCTCGATCTGCACAAGGGGCAGGCCGTTCACCAGAAGGGTGACGTCGTAGCGGTTCTTATAGCTGCCCTCCATCGTGATCTGATTGGTCACTTGGTACTGGTTCTTGCACCATTGCGCCTGATTGATCAGCTCGAGGTATCCGGTCGTTCCATCGTCGCGGGTGAAATCCACGCGGTCGCGCAGCGTCTTGGCCTTCTCAAAGATATTGCCCCGTGCAAGCTTGTTCAGCACCTGCTTGAATTCAGGATCAGAGAGGCTGGTCTTGTTGTGAACCTCCAGCTTGTGCTTGAGATTGCTGACCAGATCAGCCTCGTCCTTGATGGTCACGCGGTCCCAGCCCAAGGTTTCAAGTTGGGCAATCAGTGCGTCTTCAAGCTGTTGTTCGGTTTGTGTGGTCATAAGGGCCAAGTGGTTATGCGGGTGAAAATAAAAACTAGACGAACATCTGCTGAAGTAGGCCAGCCTTGAAGCTACGCGCGTGGGTCAGCTCGTGGCCCACAAGGTTGATTTTGCGGTCGAGGGCTGAGAGGAAGTCGGCGATTTTGCGTTGCTCGGCGGGGTGGGGAGTCGATGTGGAAAGTTTACGAATATCGGCACCGTTGATAGCAGTGAAAGTGCTGCCTTGACCTATCCGCTGCCACATTGGTTCAATATACAGCAGAAATTGATACCAAAAATCTGGTACGCCTGACCGAGGTAAGACTGATGCCATACCTCGCCCCAAGCATGCTTTAAAGGTTGCGCGGGAAATTTCTCCGATGGGTGCTCTCACAGATATCAAGATATCCCCGTCTTCACATGTTTTCGCAGGTGCGGATGTAAAACGCCGTGACACCGTTTTACGGTCTTTGATATCAGCGTTTCCTTGTACCAAGGGTAGCCCTTCTCCATCATCGTTATAACTGTCAGACGATGGAGACTGTCCCATTTCGACTGTGAGAAAATCCCCCAGCCGCTTTTCATCCCAATCAGGGAAGTCGTTCCCGTCGTCATCCTTGAAGCGGATTTTCTGGGAAAAAAGTTGCTGCATGCAGCCTTTTTTGTAGTCCTCGAGCAGGGCCTTCTTGCGCGCAAGGTGGGCGATTTTCTCGTCTACTGCGCCAAGAAAAGAGGCGATCTTGCGCTGCTCGGGGAGGGTGGGGAGGTAGTATTGAATCCCGCCCATCACATTATTCATGAGTTTTGGATTGCCGACATAGGAGACGTATTTGTGCGTGACCCTATTGAGGCTTTCAGCGGCAAATTGATTAGAAAAACCGTCCTCTGACAGAAGAACACCACAAACATTGGTGCAGTAAAACTTTCCCCGCCGGTAACGTACTTCACCAGCGTTTGCGCCGTCCGTTGTCCAAGTAACCGCGTCCTCAAAAAGAAAATCAGAATAGTATCCGGTAAGACCGTCGCGCTTAGTTTGTGACGAATACACTGGATACTGAGAGGTTTTAGTTGGTTCTTGGGTCATTTTAGGTACTGCAAGAACTTGTCCACGTGTGATCCTAAAAACCTCAGAAACCTTCCGATTTCCCCAAGCCCCTTCGAACCCCGGAAACCGCAGCTTTGGCACGTTCTGTTTTTGTATCTGTGTCATAGGCGTAGCTTAGGAATTAAACGGGGAAGGGATGCCAAGCTCGCGGGCGAACTCGGCGATGCTGGCGTCAGTTGTCGCCATCTCAGTCTCAAGGCTTTTCAGCGCAGTCGTCACGGCGTCCAGGTCGATGGGCTCTTCCTCTTCGAAGGTATCCACGTAGCGGGGAATATTGAGGTTGTAGTCGTTCTCGGCCACCTCGGTGATCGGCGCGACATAGGAATAACGCTCAAGCGTTTCGCGCTTGGCGTAGGTCTTGATAATTTTCTCAACGTGTTCGTCGCCCAGGTGGTTCTGATTGCCTTGCTTTTCAAAATCTCGGCTGGCGTCAATGAACAGGATGTCCTGATCATGCAGGCGGCATTTCTTGAGCACTAAAATACAAGCGGGGATGGAAGTCCCGTAAAACAGGTTTGCCGGAAGCCCGATCACTGCGTCGAGATAGTTTTGTTCCTTGATGATGTATTCTCGAATTGCGCCCTCGGCCGCCCCCCGGAACAACACCCCATGCGGCAACACAATCGCCGCCGTGCCGTTATCCGCCAGCTGGTGGATCATATGCTGCACAAAGGCAAAGTCGGCTTTTGAACCCGGTGCCAGACGTCCGTAGATGCTGAAGCGGTCATCGGTCTCGTTCAACGGATTATCCGCGCCCTTCCACTTTGCAGAAAACGGGGGATTGGCCACCACGGCCTCGAAGCGTTCCATGATGTGCTGCGGCTCTTCGAGCGTGTCTTCCTGCTGGATATCAAAGCGGCTGAAATGCACGTCGTGCAGGATCATGTTCATCCGCGCAAGGTTATAGGTCGTGCGGTTGAGCTCCTGCCCGAAAAACTCACCAACCTCGGCTTCCTTAGCAATACGCAGCAGCAGGGAACCTGACCCGCAAGCGGGGTCATAGGCTGATTTGATCTTAGACTTGCCCAAGGTCACCACCTTGGCAAGGATGCGGCTGACCTGCTGCGGGGTGTAGAACTCCCCGGCCTTCTTTCCGGCCCCTGAGGCAAACTGCCCGATCAGATATTCGTAGGCGTCCCCCAGGACGTCGGCGTCGATCTCCTCAAGGCGGAAATCAATCTGGTCGAGGTGAGCAAGCACCTTGGCGATTAGCGTGTTGCGGGCAGCAGGGGATCGGCCCAGTTTAGTGCTGGCCAGGTCAATATCCTCGAAGAGCTTGTTGAAGTCGTCTTCGCTGTCATTACCCATCGTGCTTTGCTCGATGGCGTTCAGGATGCTTTGCAGATCCTCAAGAATGAAGTTGCCAGCGGTTTCTTCATCATCTTCATCGACCTTTACGTTCCCACGCGCCGCAATGGCGCTGAACATCTCGACAGGCTTCAGAAAATACCCCAGTTTCTCAAGGCTCTCTTCGCGGATGGCCTCGAGGTCACCGTCATCTGTCACGTCAGCGTAGGACTTCACGTCCTCGGTCTCGAGCAGCTTGTTGGCGAAGAGGTTTTGCTTTTCAGACAGGTACTTGTAGAAAATAAAGCCTAGGATGTAGTCGCGGAACTCGTCGGCATCCATCTTGCCGCGCAGCTCGTTGGCAATGTTCCAGAGTTGGCGCTCAAGGCGCTGTTTTTGTGCTTCGGTCATGGGGTTCCGTTAAGATGTAAGGCTGCGTTGCTAACATCCTATGGAAAAAGGGGAAAATCACAAGGGAATGTGGGGTGGGGCCGGGAGCCGTCATAAAAGCGGTTTGCGTACATTGCGGCGCGCAGTGCGCTCAACCGTTCATGTCTGCAGTGAGGATAGATTCTGAGCGCCTTCGTTGCACGTATAAGATGTTTTGTCCCATTGAACGCAATTATCACTATCGCTATATGTGTGC
Source organism: uncultured Loktanella sp. (assembly GCA_964478505.1). Lineage (GTDB taxonomy): Bacteria > Pseudomonadota > Alphaproteobacteria > Rhodobacterales > Rhodobacteraceae > Yoonia. The sequence continues at coordinate 21,359 of CAYZKE010000004.1, read as the reverse complement.
CTCCTATTTGTTCTTAAGGGGGTCTTAATGACTGAGACTGATTTTTACGAGATTGATTTTCTTCCCGTGGGGACAACCAAAAGCGGCGATGCGATCTGCCTGCGTTATGAGATTAACGGCCAAACCTATATACATGTTGTCGATGGCGGATATGAGGAGAATGGGAATGACGTACTTTCCCATTTGTCTGACCACTATGGTAGCACCAAGATCGATCATGTTGTGGCAACCCATCCCGACGGTGATCATGCGGTAGGTTTGAGGACCGTGCTGGAAGAAGCTGGCGTCGGTATGCTTTGGATGAACCGCCCTTGGGCACATGCTGAGGAATTGCTTCCCTATTTTGCGAAGTACACCAATGCTGAAAACTTAGCGAAAGCACTGAAAGATGTGTTTCCCAACCTGGTCAAGTTGGAGGAGATCGCAACTGATCGCGGCATTCCAATCAGTGACGCTTTCCAAGGTGCTCGGATCGGCGCATTCACTGTCCTTGCGCCATCTCGCACCGCATTTTTCAACTATATCGCTGACGACGATCGAACACCTAAAGTTGCCTCCGAGGCGGCCACCCATGGTGGCATATTCGGTGGCGCGGTCCGGATAGTCGCTGAAGGTCTGCGAATGATCATGGCTGCGTGGGGGAGCGAGAAATTCCCAGCCGATGATACATCACCGCGCAATAACATGAGCATTGTGCAGCTTGCGAATTTTTCGGGAGAGCATGTTTTATTGACTGCAGATGCAGGCCGGGCCGCGCTCGACGAAGCGGCAAATTACGCCCCTTTAATTGGGCTTCCTCTTCCCGCGAACGAGATTAGGCTGATGCAGGTTCCGCACCACGGGTCTCGTCACAACGTGTCCACCGAAACCTTGAATCGGTGGCTTGGGAAAGTCGGCGAAGAGCACCAGGAAATGCGTTCGACTGCTATTGTCAGTGCAGGCAAGGATGATCTTGACCATCCCCGTCAGGTAGTCGTCCGCGCTTTCATACACCGAGGCGCAACAGTCAACGAAACCAAGGGTAAAACACTCTGCTTCTCGGGCGGAGCCGCGCCGGGCAGGGCTGGGTGGGTTTCCTCTACTCCGCTAACCTACCCGACCGGATACGAGGAGTAATAGGTGGAACTCATCCTCAAGAAATTCACTGACCCTTATGAACGGAAAGCTCGATTGTATCCTGCCCTTCTCGCCGGGCTCCCTGTCATCGTTTTCATCGCGCTCTATACGGAGTGGCTAACATTTGATGTCGAAAATGCGCTTTACATAGCGGTCGCGACTGCGGGTTTGTTCTGGTTGACCGGTAAAACTAGAGATCTGGGCAAAGCCGTCGAAAACAGGCTTGTGGCAAAGTGGGAAGGTATGCCGTCAGTGACGCTTTTACGTCACCGTGACAGCGTTCTGGATCGTTACACAACTCAGAGATATCACAAGGCAGCAGCAGCTCTGGCCGATGTTTCTTTGCCCGATCCAATCGAGGAAGCGAATGATCCCACAGATGCCGACGAGCGTTATCGTGCAGTGACAACTGCGTTGCTTTCAAAAACGCGGAATACCAGTGAATTTTCCCTGCTCTTCAAAGAGAATATCAATTACGGTTTCTGGCGGAATTTGCGTGGGCTCAAACTAATTGCATGTGCTCTCGCCGCTGCCCTCGTAGCTTGTGGCCTTTGGCTTGATCGAGCTTACGTGATGAACCTACAGTCCCCGGTGGGAAACCAACTGACACTGATAGTTGCAGGTCTCATGATGCTATTCGGGTGGATTACAACCGTGACCGACGCAGCTGTCCACCGGGCCGCACAGAATTATGCACAGCGTCTGCTGGAAGCATTGGACAACACATAGAGCATGCTGCAGATAGGCTTCAGGCCGCGCACGCACGCTCTGGATGGCGAGCTCAGTTTGACAGTTCCGCGTTTTCCCATAAACTATACATATTGAGACCAACCGCTTGCCATGTCTTTATTAATGTCTCAATATGAAGATCGCAAAACACCTAAGTATTTATGAGACACCTATGGCCAAAGTTGGATACGCCCGCGTCAGTTCTGTCGGACAATCTCTCGACATCCAGCGCGAAAAGCTGAGCGCGTGCGAAAAACTATTTGAAGAGAAATGCAGCGGCACCACCGATGCCCGACCCATGCTGAAACAATGCCTGAACTATGTACGTGAAGGTGATGTGCTGATCGTATCCCGCATCGACCGGTTGGCGCGCTCAACGCTGCACCTCTGTCAGATCGCTGAGACCTTGCGCGAGAAAGGCGTCGATCTGGTTGTTCTTGATCAGAATATCGACACGTCCGATGCCACCGGACGCCTCTTGTTCAACATGCTGGGTGCTATCGGCCAATTCGAGACTGAGATCCGGGCCGAGCGGCAAATGGACGGAATCAAAAAGGCAAAAGATCGCGGCGTTCAGTTCGGCAAACGGCCTGCGCTAACCAATGAACAGATCGCAGAGCTCCGCGAAAAACGCGCTCAAGGTAAGCTGATCAAAGACCTCATGGCCGAATACAGCCTCTCTAAGGCCACCATCTATCGCTATCTCACCGAAAACGCCGCCTGAGCTCGGCTACAGAAGCCCAATCCGGGCTTAACGCCCTATTCTGCACTCAGCCGGACTCGACCCCACTTTGCGCGTACACATAAAAAACGCATAATGTATGTTATGTTAAAAGCCTTAACATTGGACCACGCGAACACCATTGAGGAAGGAAACCGAAGCTGCAACCATAAAGAGAACGTCCAACCACAAAGAGATTGATATTAACCTTCGTTTGCGGCTACACAATATTGCAATAGTGTCCACGCATTACAACCGTTTTCCGAAAAGGAGAGAAACATGCTGAAACTTCTCCGCAACAGCACAATGGCGATCACCGCCGTTGCCGCCAGTATGATTGCGGCCCCCGAACGCGCACAGGCCCAGACCTACCAGATCGACTGCGCCATTCTGCTTTGCTTGTCTGGCGGCTGGCCCGCGTCCGTTCCATGCGCCCGCGCCCGCGCCGAGTTCATCCGCCGGATCACACCCTGGCCCGTTGAGCCGCCGCTTCAAATCTGGCGTTGTCCGATGGGAGCAGCCTACACCGTTGACCCCGACACTCTGACCGCCGACCGCATCTACGACATTCTGTTGGAATTGGATGATGCCCCCGCGCAATCCTACCCAAGCGCACCACTCACGGATTTTGCGCTTGAACCCCAGCCCGCCGTTGTTCGTCGCAGCGGCGGGACTGCGGATCGCTTGCCCGACGGGTTTGCCATGCAGTTGGTCCAAGACAACGGCAGTGCAGACATCGACATTAGTGGGCAAGAGTTCAACTTCGTCCGATCCATCCGCGTCTACAATGTGACCTACGCCCGCCAACGTGAAAGCGGACGTGACGACGATTGTAACAGATCATTTTCCATGCGCGTCGGAACATATGGAACGCAAGGCGATTTCCGTTGGACAGGATCAAACGACTATCGGTCCCTTCCCGCAGCGCACACCGGGCTTGAGAATTACCCAAGCAACTGCCCGACGATCTATCATCGCTCTGTCTTCGTGGAATGGCGTGATTATGAGGGCAACTATGGCTTCGAGCAGGTCAACTACTAAGCGTAGTATCTGCCAGAGTTATCCACACAAGAATTGCGACAGGCACCCATACGTTGTATGCCTGTCGTCAAAACCAAAAAGAATCAAACGGTAGAGGAGCAGTTCCCACCAAACAACGAAAAACCCCCGCAAGGCGGCGACCTAAACGGGGGGGCTATCGAACCTAGGGATTGGCGTCCCGAACGACATTCAAAGATTTTTCAAGTCTGGTTCTATCACCCCTCCCACATGACGATCAAGCAAAAACCGCATTCGTGCGAACAATCTTTTTCTGCCTGATCAAAGGTCTCAAACCGTCTTGCTCAACACTGACAGGACCAGACAATGAGCAACATTGCAGCTCTCAAAGAGCAACACGATCACCACACAGCAGGCTTCCCCGTTCTTCCAGACGGCATGGAGCGGGATGGCTTCATCCGGTTATTTGAGAACGTGGCCCCGACCATGTTCAATCTGACCGACGCCGAAATTTCCACTTTCGTCCGCATGGCCGAAGATCCCCGACCAAGCGACTGGAAGTCGCTCGACCGCGAACCCTGTTGCTGGCGCAAGCAGGCCGAAGTCGCCGCCCGTCGCACGAAATCACGCTACAGTATCGCCAGACACGAAAAGGCGCTGACCCGCTGTGGTCTGATCGACAAGCGCACAATGGCGCACGGCGGCAGGTCTGGTTACGATGGGTGCGGGATTTTCTTTTCCAAGGCCATCGCCCTGGTCCCCGCCATGCTCGCGCACCAGCACCAACAAGACGCTCTACACAGGGAGCGTAACCTGTTGTGCAACACACGCAGCATTCACAAGGGACACCTGAAAACCGCCCTCAATGATCTTGCAGAGCTTGGCGCTGACACGGCCCAGATCGAGGCAGAATACGAAGACTGGCCCGATGCGCGGAAGCTGCGCCGGATCGACATGGACGATCTGCGCCAGCACGTTGCCGAGGCTGACTTACTCACACAGCAAGCGTTGATATTGTTGGATGAAACACAGAATATGCAACACGGGAGCAGCATGGATGCAGCCCCTTATATACAAGATACAACCCAAGAATCTAAATCTGTCTGTAACGCAAGCGTGGGTAAAAGGAGCGCGGGCAAGCCCGCGCACTCTGGGTTTGATGGTTCAGAGCCTAGCGGCCCTGAACATTGCAGAGAAAAAGATGATGAAAAATCGAGCGAGGCGCACAAGGGCGAAATTCGCCTAAAACTCTCGGGTCCGATCCTTTACGGCCTCGCTTCACCCGATATGCAGCTTTACATCGACGCACGGACCAGCGGCAGGCAGCCGACCGAGCATGACGTTTCCGCCGCTGCGATCCAGATGCTTCATGAATTGGGAATCAACCAAACCGCATGGCGTGACGCCTGCGAAGTGATGGGTCACGACGACGCTTTGCTTGCCCTGATTATTACAGATGCCAACAGGTTTACGCCAGAAATCCGCGTTCAAAATCCCGGTGGATACCTTCGCGGCATGACAAACGCTGCGAGAAACGGCACATTGAACATTGTTGGCAGCTTGAGAGCCTTGGCCGAGCGCAAGGATCGTCAGAATGGGTAGGAAATCAGCATGACAGACGATGATGAACGGGAAGTCGTGAAGGTTCTCAAATGGGCCTCGATTGTTGGGTGGTTTTCAGCAGGTGCAGGTGTTTTTGGGCTATATGTTCTGCTTTTCACCACGCAGCCCGCGCTTCATACGGGCCTTCTTCTTGTGGGTTCGCTTGCCGCGTTCTACCTCGCGTGGATTACGATTTTTCAGGGCAGGCAACTGACCTCGGACCTTGAAAAAGGTATCTCGCACCGGAGTCAGCGCAAGGCGAATTGGGAAGCTAAAACATCTGGGCAGGACGAAGACAGCGAGACGGACGATTGATCCTCGCGGGCGCGGCTTGACGATCTGGGGGCGTCGGTCGCAAGCGTCCGACCAGCTCTAGGTTACAGCCGGCGCATGGCGGCTTGCACCCAGAACACCCCTACCCTGCGCTTTGTGCTGCGATAGTCATTCTGCGTCTCTTCCAGAGCCGCGCCATTTCCCTCGCATCATCTGCGCCCAGGGCAGGCCCGATCTGCCCTGCGGGTGACGATCCTCGCCCATGCGTCCTGACGGCCGCATCAAAAGCGAAAATCAGACTGCCTTGCTCTGTTTCCACCAGAGATACAGGATTCCAAGCGGCGCGATGAAGATTGCCAAAGCCCACAACAGGACATTTACGATTGCCTTGAACATGAAATTCACACCGATTGCCCACAAACCGAAGTATGTGACTGCGTTGTTGCCGATGATCAAATCCCGCACTTCATCCCAAACCAGTTTGGCAAACGGGAATAACAATGCCGACACCAGAATGTATCCATACCAAAGAATTTTCTGGGAGTTTTGTTCGAGCGCCGCTTGATTGGCAAAAAACCAGATCACAGCGATGGCAAGGCTGATTAAGTATGCGCGGATCAGGTATTGCGGGCTAACAGACCCAAAAATGTTCTTAATAAACGTCATTTCTATTCCTCTTGGGTCATGTATGGCGTCTCTTTTATTGGGACTTCTTTACGGGTTCTATCCCAGCTTTTGTAGACGACAAATTCTTGGCCTGACGGCCACGACAGCTTCAGCTTGGAAATCAGCCTTATGCGGCGGGCCGCAACATCAATCCGCCCCACTATCTCTGGCAAGGTTTCTTTTTTTCGCAATCGAAACCACTCCGTTCCGCGACGATCACCGCGGCCAAACCAGCGCGCCCGCAACCCGCGCAACACCCGTTGTTCTACGAAATAGGCATTTGGCATCGACAAGGTGTAGTAGATCTTCAACCGACCACCGACCTTGCCTTTCAACTCACCCCTGCGGCTCTTGGTAAGTCGTTTGGTAAACCCGACTTTGAACAAATCCGGTTCATCCAAAGACTGCATCAAATACACAGTTCCCCATGCCGGACGACGCCGAAACCACGCAATGCCCTTGCGCCGCCTATGACGCCTCATGAAAACCGCTCACTGAGCCAGCCATTGATTAAATCCCTGACTTTTTCCGCGTCACCACTGGCGCCATATCGGTGCGTCAAAGGATATGCCCCTTTGTGAAGCCCCGACGCGACGCAAAGCGCAACACCAGTGCCTTTTCCGCGAGAATGGGCCACCAAGACCGCATCTTTGACTTCGCACAGACCAAAGCGGCGCATGTCGGCAGCGAAAGCGGATTTTTCTGAAATCTCAACGTGATTCATGAAACTGTCAAAGGTCACATCGACCCCACGGCCCCAAAACCATGTCCTCGATGATAGCTGTAGAACATCGGGCGTGTTCTGAATCACCTTCAAAGCAGTATCCTTAGATCAAGGGCCAATCACCGATCCCCGCCCAGACGACACCGAGAAGAACGCCGATACCGTAAAACCGACGCGGATCAGTTTGAGCCAACGCGCAAGCGGCAGAAAACATGGCGTCTTGTCCTCCCAACCGATCAAGCCGTTCACCGACCTGCCTCAGCATCACCAACCCTGGCGCAGCCAGATCAGCATTGTACGGATCAAAGGCCGTTGGCCCATGCAGTTTTTCCGCATGATCAAACGCCGACGACAAGGCCAGCATCGCACAGAAGCCCTCATGATATTTGTGTTTATCCAGCATCTATTGTGTCTTCGTCCGCCAGCCGAACACAAAGAACAAATACCCATAATACAAAGCGGCAGCGATCATCAGAATGCCGATCGACATTGCACCGCCGGTCACTGGATCAAAAAACGACATGACGAAAGAGCCTACAAACAGGCACCAAACAAACATCAAAATCGTTCCGCCCAGCAGCATACACCACTGTCGGAACGTCAACGTCTTGGCTCGCGCTTCCTTCGTTGCAGGAGGCCAGATCACGGCCATTGCTGCCCATTTGAGTTCTTCGAGCATCCTATTCTCCCAGATTTTCCGTGCGCGACGGGCTACAACTATACATGCCGGTTTCAGCGCCATCAGCATTATAGGCGATCATCGTGCCGTCCAGCAGGGTTGCGCCCTCGGCTGGCACAAGCGGGCGCAGCTCCACAGCAGCATCCACACCTTGAAAGGTGCGCAACGCTGCATCAGCGCAGGCTTGCATATCGTCAAACTCAGCCGTGATCACTTCCGATCCAGACTGGAAATTGAACAATACGAGTATCAAAACAATCTTCATTTTCGTCCTCGCAAATGAGCATGAGCAATCGCTACGATACCGACGATGCCAAAGATCAGAAATGCAGGTCTCGCGATCCACGCCAGACTGCGAAACGGGTCAGAAGGCGACCCGATAAACGTCAGCAGAACACACGAACCGACAATCATCTGAACACCGCGCCAAAAATTCTGGCGCGTCTTGGCGTCCCTGAAACCATCGAGATAGTTTCGCATGGCTTCAAACGGGTTCATTGCACAGCACATCCATTAAATTAAGAGGACCGAAACCTTGCGGTCCCGGCCCTTCAAGCAAAGCAACCGGAGTTTCTTCACCTTCCACGATCATCGGCATCCCTGCCTGTTTCGCGCCTTCACGATATTGCAATATGCAGCCCCGCACAATAATTTTGTGAAAGAAATGCAACTGAGGATTGTCAAAGCTACTCTGTGTTTTTGCTACGGGCCTTGGCAATCCGCTTTTTCATGTTGCCCCGCGCGGCTGGATGCACCGTCCCCGTGCGCTGCCCCACCATTCCGGCCGTCATAGTGGGGACCACGCCGCCAAGCATAAGATCAGGGCCAGCAATCGTTGTCTCACCCGCGCCGATCATTCTCACCTTCACAACGCTGCCGTCTGTCATACGAATTTCCATGATCTCGCCCGAGCCAGTATTTTCGCCAGCAACCACACCGACACCGGCCCCGTAGTCAATGACACCCCACTCTGGATGCGCGGCTGGACCGAGACGCTTATCCAGATATTCCCGAGCAATATTTCGGCCCGCAGATGGACCCATGAACACCGGATCATACCCCGCTGGCCGAACACCCGCTAAAGGCAAAATATCCGTGTGAAGATCAAGGTTTGGCATTGCCGCCTTCAACGCCTCTGCCATCGAGCCTATTGTTGGATCAGCGGGATCGAAGCCACCCGCAACGCGCGCCGTCGAGGGCCGCGCCACCGGGCCTTCCCAAACAGTCGAACGCGAACCAGCCGACGCAGCAGCACCCGCCGCATCCGATATGTCGCCCAATTCAGCGGTCAGTGCTTGACGTTCTTCCAGCAAGGCCACTTCCTCAGCATCAAGAGCGCCCAATGCGTTTTCTTTTTCGGCCACATCCTTGGCGATAGAGTTCAGCCTATGCTCACCGAAAAAGTAGACCGCCGCGCTCACGCCGACCAAACCAACAGAAATCAGACAGGCCAGTAATCCTATACCCATCGTCACGTTTCCTCTTGCAATCCAAGCCAGACCATACCCGACAATATATGTGCTAAAGCGTTAAAAAGCGATACCAGCAACAATCCGGCCGATCCTGGCCCCCCCACAGCAAAGTTGGCAATCAACCCCGCGATCATAAAAGCGACGGCAATATTGCAGTGCATCGTTGCCAAAGCATCCATGCGTTTTGCGGCCACCTTCGCATTTCCCGCAAACCGAGCCGTCAACTGGCGAAGGCCCGTGCCTTCACTCGCTTTTGCCGCCCGAACAGCCGCCAATCGTTCGTCTATGTCCTTCAACGTGCGTTGAGGTTTTTCCGTTTGTTGAGCATCCTCGGACTTTGCCGTTGCCGCCGCTTGATCTTCGTCTTTCATGCCAATTTTCTACCATTCATCTTCCCGAAAATATCCTCGGGGGAGCGCCAAAGGCGCGGGGGCAGACAGCCCCGTCTTAATTCAATTTTGTGGGAATGCGTCAGGACACATGCGACGCATCGCGGCTATGCCACCGGCAACAACAGGGCCGTCTATTTTTCCCGCACCATCAATCGTTTCATCCATTGCCGACATTGCTTCCACCATATCTGCATTGGCCTCGCCGCCCAGGGCCGTCAGCAGCTTCAGCTTGTCTAAAGATAACTGAACCATCGCCTCATTATTGATCAAGTTTGTCTGTGCCAAATTGATCATGGCTGCAACGGCCAGCTCACAATCTTCGGATGCCGCGTCCTGCGCAAATGCGCCGGTCACGGAAGATCCGATGAGTGTCGCAAAAATGAAACTGTGCAGGCCACAAAGCCCCCGCGATTTTCCAAACATATATATGCCTCCAGAGTTGTGTGCAGCATATTCATTTCTCGCTCTAATTCCAGTGGGATAGAGCGATGTTAAGATCAAGACGCTCATTGGCTATGCCTCTCGCAACGGGCCGCTGGCCCTGAATCTTTATTGGTCGCTTGGGGTTCGGACAAGCCGAACGCCACTGCGCGACGATCAGGGGACCGCCGGTCCCCCAATGCAACCCTGAAATACTGCGCCCAAAGGGGTGTCCCCATCATCGGTCACGGCTGCGCCGCGCTGCGTTGACGGGTGATCCCCCTCCCCTTTGGGCTGGATTTCAGCATTGCATCGGTTCCCCCCCTGCTCTCGGCGAGGGCCAAGGTTTCAGGACAGGCACCGCTGCGCGGACCTTCCAGAACCCTTGTCCGATTTTTAGGGGCTGATTTTGCGTGGCTTATGAAGGGGATTGAAAATGTTGGCAAAAGTATTAGATTATAGGACTATTCCTGTTTTGGGGGTTCCTATGAATGCACCAGTTATCAACGGCTTGATCAGCCCCGAAGACATTGCCCGTCGGCGCAAAATTGTTGCGAAGGCCGATTGGAGTATGCGGATGGAAGGTTTGGGGAAACAGACCCCCGAATATGACGAACTTTCAGAACTTTGGATCACTGGTCAAATCTCAAAAGCCGAGTTGGACGCGCGTACAGCTAAAATGGTAACGGACTACATTCGTGCGCGAGGGCACTGACCCTTTTCTTCAAGACGATGGCGTCACCATGAAAAATCGTCTCGGGATCGGAAACGATCCCGAGACTTTGCGTTCTGCGGAACGAATGTTGAGTGCGCGACGAGCGGAAACTGTCGGCGACATACGTGGTAATTTCGACCAGCAGCATTTGCGCGATATTCATCAGCATCTTTTCCAAGATGTTTATGAATGGGCTGGAACCATGCGTCAGGATACCATCGCGCTTGATGGAGAAACTATCCATGTTCCCGATGTTGCGGGTCAACTGAGCAAGGGAAGCACCAATTTTCTACCCGCCGTTTATCTGGATCGAGGTTTGAATCATGTCTCTACCGTCGCAAATAGTGATCAAGCCAAGTCCAATGATCCGGAAATTTTTGCCGATGCAGCGACAAAAACTCTCAGCGACTTAAATCATGCCCACCCTTTTCGTGATGGTAACGGTCGAACACAGCGGGCTTTTGTTGAACAACTCGCTGACCGCGCCGGTCATGAGATTGATTTTCACGGCGTTACAACCGAGCGGAACGTCAGCGCCAGCATCGACGCTCACCAAGGCGATACTACCGCCCTAAATCGGATCGTCGTGGAGAGCATGGACGCAGACCGTGTGGCGCTGCGGATGCAGGCCGTCGATGATCTGGACCGCGCCGGTTATCCTGTTGATGAATTTTGGGTCGAAACAGCCCAAGATGGCGATCATATCTCTGGAACAGTTATCACCACCGAGGATGGCTATGCCAGTTTAGCAGACGACAACAATCGGTTCATCATTGTCCCACGTCAGGACATGCCCGTTGATGCCAATGTCGGGCAATCCGTTTCTTTCGATTATGAGCGCGGCGACGATGCCACCGACGAAATACCCTACATCGAACACGCATTGGCCCATTCAGCCGAAGACCGCGTGAACCCGCCTTTCGATGATGAATCGGATCGGCAGGCATTCGCACAGGAACTTCAAGACAACCTCAGTCCTGCCGATCTTGAGGCATTGAGGTCTGGCGATGTTGAAGTTTTGCGGGACGTGCGAGAGCCTTCGCTTTCAGAGAATGAGCAGCTTCGCCTTGCTCTTTTGTCCTACGATCACGGCGACGTTGCCCCCGATGAAGGGGCGCGGATCAACGTCATCGAGCGGTTGTCGGACAACGAATTTTCCGAACGCACTGCGATCACAGACAGCGGACCAAAGCACTTCTAACTTAGATTGGCCCATGCCCCGCCCGTTGGTCGTGGCACCGCGCCCTAGTTTCAGCCGGCAGACGGCTTCCACCAGAACACCACGGCCCGATGCGAGCTGATGCAATAGGATGGGGCCCGTCTCTTACAGAGCCAGTCACCACCTTTCCATCATGCCCGCCCTGGGCCGCGCCGATCTGCCCTGCGGGTGACGGTCGCTTGTGCATCGGATCTCGCCCGATCCGGTTTTTCTGGTCGCTTGGGGTTCGGACAAGCCGAACGCCACTGCGCGACGATCAGGGGACCGCCGGTCCCCCAATGCAACCCTGAAATACTGCGCCCAAAGGGGTGTCCCCATCATCGGTCACGGCTGCGCCGCGCTGCGTTGACGGGTGATCCCCCTCCCCTTTGGGCTGGATTTCAGCATTGCATCGGTTCCCCCCCTGCTCTCGGCGAGGGCCAAGGTTTCAGGAGAGGCACCGCTACGCGGACCTTCCAGAACCCTTGTCCGATTTTGGGAAACACCAGAACGGACCACACCACAAAGGATCAAGATATGAGCAATGCGCTTTCAATTCCCGAAGAAGATTTTGAGTTGGCCGAACGCGCCAAGACGATTGCGGAACAGAATGACCGTTTTCGTATGACGTGGGGGGCCGATTTTACGATTGCGGGTCAGATCGTCATGACACAGGCGGTTGCAGCACTTAGCCCCGCATGGATTGCGCGGATGATGCAAGCCATCCAGCACTTTGACGAGTTTACCGAAGACAACGACCCTTACGGCGATCACTGCTTTGGTGCGGTGGAAATCACCATCGGCGACGAGACAAAGACCATTTGGTTCAAGATCGACCTCTACGATTGGAACCTTGAATACGGAGCCGAAGACCCAACCGACTTGGAGAAAACCAAGCGGGTCATGACGGTCCTTTTCCCCTCTGACTACTGAAAATCAGGAGCGCCCGACAAAGGGCGTTCCACCCCAAACCCATCACCACATTAAGGAACATTACCATGAACGCACAAACAAACATCACCGCTGCACCCGTTGTCCAAAACATCGAGTTTTCCAATCTCTACGTGGACGACATTAACCCGCGCACCGTTGTTGACGACGAGGCGATTGCCCGTTTGGCTGAAAACATCAAGAAGGTTGGGTTGATCCAGAACCTTGCAGGATATTGTCAAGATGGACGGGACCGCGTTGGCATCGTGGCCGGAGGCCGTCGCCTTCGCGCTCTTGCCCTGTTGCAAGACGATCCACGGTTTCAGATCATCCCTGTTAAGGTCACGACCGACCCAGATATTGCGCAGCAATGGGCCAGCAGCGAGAACGCGCAGCGCGTAGACTTGGCCCCCGCCGAGGAAATCCGGCAGTATGGCAAATTGGCACAAGACAAGGTTGAAGTGTCGGATATTGCCGTTGCCTATGGTGTTACTGAAAAGCACGTCTATCGCCGCCTTGCTTTGTCCAACCTTCCAGACGCGATTCTTGATGCTTTGCAGAACGAGGAAATCAGCTTGGGCCATGCTGCGGCTTTCACCGTTGGCAACGACGAGGCTTTGGCCTTGGAGATTTTGGAGCAGGTCAAAGACAGCGTTGCCCGTGGCTACAGCGTCATGTCTGAATACCACATCAAACAGGCGTTGCGCCCCGATGTGGTGAAGGGGTCAGACCGCCGCGTTGAATTTGTTGGGCTTCAAGCCTACAAAGACGCGGGAGGCCAAGTTGGTCACGATCTTTTTGACGAAGACGCTTTGCTCGACAATCCCGAAATTCTGGACGAGTTGTTTGCCGCGAAACTGACTTTGGAAGGCGAAGAACGGGCCAAGGCCGAGGGCTGGAAATGGAGTGAGATTTGCCTTGATAGCTATATTTCCTATGACGTTATGCAGGAAGGCAATTTTGGCCGTGTCTATCGCATCGAAGGCGAGTGGTCAGAGGATCAGGCGAACCGTTATGACGAATTGGCCGAGTTGGCCGAGGCGGATGCGCTGGACGATGCTGGCCGCGATGAAATGGACGCTTTGGACGCAATCCTTGAAGGCGACTATGCCGCCGATCATAAGGCACACGCTGGCCTAATTATCTACGTGGGTCGCAATGGCGAGGTAGAGGCGACAATGGGTCTAATCCGTCAGGAGGACCGCGCCGCCGCCGAGGAAGCGGGCGTTATTGAGCCGTCCAAGCACAAGCCCGTCGAAAAGGTGGCAAAGTCGCCAATCAGTGACAAATTGCGCATGAACTTGGGGCGTGTCAGCACTGGCGCACGTCAGGACGCCTTGCTTGACGATCCACAGCTTGCCTTGCACCTGTTTGCCTTCCAGCTTTGCGGAAAAATGGGCTACCGTAGCGCGTTTGGTTTTCGCAAGGACGAAGTGCCGAACATGCCAGAGACGGAGACAGGCTACCAACTGGACAAGCGATTGACGACACCAGAGAAGCAGCCAGAAGACCCCTTCAATTCCGATCTTGTCAAAGAGTTTCAGACCTTCCGTCGCCGTGGCGACAAGAAGATCATGGAGGTATTGAACCGCTTTCTGGTGAGCCAGCTTTCAGTGGGTGACGAAGACCTTGGCGCGTTCATCGACAATGCCACGAAGCGGAACACCCGCGACAACTGGACCCCAACCGCCGAGAATTTCTTTGGCAAAGTGGGTGGTCCGTATCTTGTCTTTTTGTGGTCCGATCTTTTGGGCCTTGCAGCCGATCACCCGACCGTCACCAGCTTTGACAAGCTGAAAAAGGGCGAGAAGGCCGACAAGTTGGAAAGCCTGTTTGCCGATGCCGACACACGCAAAGCCCTTGGCGTCACGGAGACGCAAGAGGCGCGGATCGCAGCATGGTTGCCCGAAGGCATGGTTTGAGGCACGGAGCGGGGCGCGCAAGCGCCCTGCCCCCTTATCGGAGGCGGAACTATGACCTTTCAATTCAAACACGATACATGGCCCGGTGTCAGCGAACCCGTAACGAACGCTGATTTGCGCGTATTGTCCCTTGGGGCTGGCGTTCAAAGCACGACCTTGGCGCTGATGGCCGCACATGGCGAGATTGGCCCAATGCCCGATGTGGCGATTTTCGCAGACACAGGTTGGGAGCCGTCCGCTGTCATGGAACATCTGTCATGGCTTTCGGGTGCGAACGTCCTGCCGTTCCCGATCACCACCGTAAAGGCGATGGACCTGCGCCAGCACGTCATGGATCGCGCCGAGGCCGACGAAGGCCGCTTCATATCCTTGCCGTTCTTTCTGGACACTGGCGGCATGGGGCGGCGGCAATGCACACGGGAGGCCAAGATTGCGCCCGTGAGGGCGGAAATTCGGCGGTTGCTTGGCGTCCCCAAGGGCCACCACGCCACACGGTTCAAGGTCGAGCAGTGGATAGGCATATCTAGCGATGAAATGCCCCGCATGGCCGAGGCCCGCGATAAGTGGATCACAAACCGTTGGCCGTTGATCGAGGCGCGTATGTCGCGGGGCGATTGTTACGCTTGGCTGGACCGTCACGGCTACCCGAAGCCGCCTAAGTCGTCATGTATCGGTTGCCCGTTCCACAAGGATGCTTTCTGGCGCGATATGCAGTTAAACGACCCTGCCAGCTTCGCCGATGCCGTGGCTGCCGACAAAGCCTTGCGCGAGAACGGTCCAGCGCGAGGGATGGACAGCGAAGAATATATGCACCGCAGTTGTCAGCCTTTGGGTGAAATCGACTTTGAAGCCCGCACAGGTGGGCCGCAGATCGACTTCATGGACGAGTGTTCAGGGACGTGTGGCACTTAGAATTTTCTGGGCTTCGGGCGCGTTGCGCCCTGCCCTTCCACCTATGATTGATCTATAAAGAACGGAGAGCGAGGCGATGATTTTGAAGACGAGACGACAATTCATAAATGTTATGGCCGTGGCATCGGTTGCCCTTGCCGCGCCTTCCATTTTATCTGCGCAGGATACCCCTTGGGCCGATGTTGGATATGACCGCATTTTGGTTGCGAATACCAACGGCGACCGGCTTGCCGTGCGGTTCCGCACCGGCCAACGATATGACGCCAGCAATCTTCAACGGCTGAATTGGTTGTGGCGTGACTGGCGGGATGGCGGCGCACAGCGCCAAATTGATCCACTGTTGTTCGGTGATCTTGCGTTGATCCAAACGCGTATGTCGCTCGATTTTGGCGCACCAAAGATGATCTTGGTCAACTCTGGCTACCGCACAGCGGGCCGCAATGCGACCATCGAAGGCGCAGCCCGTAACTCGCAGCATGTTCAAGGTCGCGCATGTGACTTCAACATGGTTGGCGTCAGCCCCGCGTTGGTCGTTGGCTATGCCGAATCCTACGGCGTTCACGGCTTGGGCCAATACTCAGATTTTACCCATATCGACGTTGGCCCCGCAGGGCGACGTTGGGCAGGATGAAAGGACCGTTTATGACCGAGACACAGAAAACATTGGGGTTGAGCGCGGGCGTTTTGCTCTGCATCGCTCTGGTTATCGTCGTCACATACTTTGTGACCACGCAACAGCATCGAGAGCGGTTCTTTGATCCGGTTATGGCGCTTGCCAAGGAGCTTTGCATTGAAAGCGGCGGGGCCATCGTGATCATTCCAATGTCCGAAAGTGGCCCAGCCCAATGCCTGACGACCGCCCAAGCCGATGATCTTGGCCTTGAGACGGCGAGACCGAGCAGCGATAGCGATACATGAAATTTGGGCCAACAGGCCCGCCAGTTTCCTTGTGGTGAGGATGCACCTGGCCCCGCTTCGGCGGGGCCTTTTTTCACCTAGAATATCCTTTTGGTATTGCCCGAATATCCCTAAGAGTATATTCTATGCCCAAACGAAGGATATTCTGATTATGCCCCTCTACATCAAAGACGACAGCGTGGATGATCTTGCCATTAAATATCAAAAATTGACTGGCGCTGATTCCAAGACCGCAGCCGTGCGCAAAGCCTTGCTCGAAGGTCTGGCATCCATCCAGCGTAAGGTTCCCTTGATGGACAAGATCGCCGCTGTGCAAGCCAAAGCCGACGAAATCGGTCCCGTTGATCCCGACTTCGACCCGAAGGGTTTTGCCGATGATCTTTGGAGCGACCAGTAATGTTTGTCGATGCGTCTGTGGTGGTGGCGATTATCAATCGTGAAGCTGGCTTTGAAGAAATCGTGAAGCGCATGGAGGCGCACACTGGCAAATTCGACGTGTCGCCTTTGGTGAAGTTTGAGGCCGTTGCAGCCATTGCGCGTTCCCGATCTGGAAAGCGTCGTCCATCGCCCGAACAGTTTGAAGCGGCTGGCGTCGTGGTCGAGACGTTTTTCCGCAGCATCAAAGCAAACGAAATCACGATCACCGGCACCATCGGCGACAAAGCCTTGGCGGTCGCAGCCCGCTACGGCAAATTTGTCGGCCATGAAGCCGATCTAAACTTTGGTGACTGTTTCGCCTATGCCTGCGCCAAGGCGTTCAACAGCCCGTTGCTCTACAAAGGTGACGATTTTGCGAAGACCGACATGGCATGAGAGGACAGAACATGAGTGCTGAATATGACCGCTTCATGAAGGTGATTGCCGACAATGGCGGACTGCCCATCGACAATGACGATCTTGCTGCGGAAGCCATCAAAGACGCCGTGCTGGATATGGGCTTTGATCCGATCTGGGCTACCAAGATTTTGTTGACGGCACTCGATTTGGTCAATGCAGAGTTTGACCGGCCCGATCACAAGGCAGTCGAATTGTTCGAGCGCCACATGAAATCGCGGCCAGATACAGGACCAGTATTTCAGCAACAAGAGCCACCGACGAATGATCCGAACACCGTCTTTGGGCGCATCCTGCTTCGCTTCTATTTGCGCGGCCATACTGGACAGCCTTTACCTATCTGGTTTCGCCGCATGTTTCCCCGTTGTCAGATTCACAGAGCATGGCTGTCAGGACGTGATGGGAATTTTTGGGAGCGCGGCGTCAGGTATGGACCTGCCAACCCCTACCCCGAACCTTGTGCCGAGATTGATGCAGAAAGCCAACTGTCATGACCGGCGGCAAAGCTCTTGCGGCAACCATCATCGTGACCGCCATCGGTGGTATTTTGGGATATGTCTGTGCCACGGCATACCTGACATTCCGCGATTACGGTTTCACCGCCGCCGTCGATTGGACGTGGTTGGCCCGCAGCTATTTTCCGTTGCGAACCGTCCGGCCTGACGACTTCTGGCTGGCAACGATGATCATCGGTGGCTTTGCCTGCGTTGGTTTGATTTTCGCTGCCGTAACCATGCGCCGGTCCCGATACCAATGATTTGCCCGCCATCCCCAGGGCGACGCCCTGTGGGTGACGGCCCTGCGTTGTTCACGCAGAAGTAGCGCCCTTGGCGCTACCCACACCATCCCAAGCGACTGCCACCGTCATAAGGGCGGGCAAGACCTTCGCGGATCAGAATATCTGCGATATTTTCACCCCCGATAAAGAGTCTCGCCAATCCCCGATCGAAGCGGTCGCGCCCCGGCAGTCTGATGATTTCAACGCCACGTCCGGACGCCACCAGCCCGCGCAGTCGCGCGGTTGCTGCCTGTCCTAACGCCAGCTCATAATCACATCGAGGTTCATATGTCTCTGCCGTGTCCAATCCAACAAGCCGCCAGCTATCGCCAGCCATGCGGATCGTGTCGCCATCAACCACATAGATTTCTGACGGATTGATATTTTCCGCTTGGGCCTGTCCCGCGATCAGGGCCATCGCCAATCCTGCACGGCATACCAAACGGCTTAGGGGCGGTCCAAAGCTACTCAGCAAGTCGCTTGTCACCCGTGCCATTTCTCTGCGGCGCGTTCCGCCCATGTAGCCTTTGTCAGCCATCATCATTCCATCGAACCAATCGCGATTTTCCCGCTGCCAAATCATGCCACAAACATAGATCAATCGGGAGGGTCTTTCACCCGTTTCCGTTCCTGTCGAAGATCCCCGTCACGTTCGGCGTTTGCTGCGCTCCGTTGGTGTCTTCGCTGTATTCGGTGTTGATTCCTGTTGCACAGTCACCACCATCCTTGGTCTTACCCGGCCCTTCTAAAAACTGAGCGCGGCGGTTCTCAAGTGTCCCCTTGGACGTGTTTCTCAAACGGAATTTCGCTTCGTCTTCTCTTAGCGACCGGCTTCGGCTACGCCTTTGCCTTCAAACAAAAAAACGGTTTCCACCCGAATTGAAATATTATACAATATTACAATATCGTTCGGACCCTCCGTTTTTTGGTTTGATCGCATCGAATACACGCTTGACCGTTTTTTATCGAAACACTCTCACCAAGGAGACACCACAATGAGAACTTTTGCAGAATTTCAGATCATGGGCCGCGTAGGTAAGACCAAAGACGTTGGCAACACCCTGCGGGTAACAGTTGCCGCCGAATACGGTCGCAAAGACAACAACGGCGACTTCCAAGCAAACGCCTACTGGAACGAAGTGACGATCTTCAACGAGAACGTCATCAAGTGGGTGAAAGAAAACACCCAACCCGGTGATCTGGTCCATGTTCGCGGCACGCTTCGCCAGACAAGCTGGGAAAACAGCTCCGGTGGCACCGAATACGGCATGACCCTTGCGGCTGACGACTTCGACAACATGAGCCAAGACGAACGCCGCCGCGCAGCGAAAAAGCAAGAGGGCTAACGCCCTCGGGTGGGCCTCACGGCCCACCCCTTCCCCGCAAACCGGTTCGCCAGACAGGACAGGCCGATGGATTACAAAGACACCCCCGATCCCCGTCACAACCTACCATCGAGGCGGCTCACCCAAACCCGCAAAATCACGACGCCCGAAGGCCACAACATTCATTTGTCCGTGGGCTACGATCCCAAAGAGGATGGGCGCCCCCGCGAGGTTTTCTATTCCGCGGGCTTCAAATCAGGGTCGCAGCTTGAGTTTCAGGTGCAAGACGCCTGCGTGATGTTCTCGCTGCTTTTGCAACACGGCCTGCGGCCGGAAGACGTTGCAAAGTCGCTGTCCCGATCCGAACAGCCTGACGGGTCGATGATCTACGCAAGCATCGTCGGCTTGATCGCCGAAGAACTTACCCTGGCCCAACCCATTGCCAACGGCGCTTGAGCGCCATACGATCAACATACCCTCGGTGGTCTTAACCGCCGTGTCTGGTTTCAAACCCAAAGCAACGCTTAAATCAAAGGATCAGCCATGTCTGATAACGCTATGGACGGATACCCGTTCAAATTCCCAAACGAAGCCACATCGCTCATTTCCCGTTTCGGTTTTTCGCAAAAGGAAGCCTCGGTTTTCTATGCCGTCCGATTGGACACCATCAAGAAGTGGATGGGTGGCAAAATGGCGATGCCCGACGAGCTGGTGATTGAAAGCTACATCAAACTTGCCCGTTTGCAGGACTTCGCTGCGGACGTTGCCGCCCGATACAACGCCTATGCCGCTGATGTGGACGGTGAACATATCTCAAATCAATACATCAGCCTGCCAACGGCCACACAGATGCGCCGCGCCTTCATGCCAGTGTCCAAAGGGTTTTATGACAACCTTTTCGCAGACGTAGCCGCCCGCGCTTACAGCGCGGGCGACGACGACTTTTGTTACGTTGTGCCAGAAGAACCCGATGAAGAATTTGGCCCTACAAACTTCTGGATACGTCTCTGGGTTCAGCAGCAGATGCAGATGGACCTTTGCATCGAGCGTGAAGATTCCGTGGTTCGCTTTGACCTCGATTTTTACGATTTTCTCAAATCCGAACTGACCAATTGGGTCAATGTTGAAGCAAATTTCACGTCCGAATTTGATTTTTCCCCTCACGCCGAAATGATCACACTCGAAATTCCTTACGCGCCAGATTGGTATGCCGAAGCCCGCGACATGACGGACGAAGAAGTTGCATTGGCTGGCACTACGGTTCGGATCGCTTTTCCGATAAGTGGTAGCGAAAACTTTGATGATATTTCAAGCGACGAGCAGCGGTATATCCTGTTGGTTGAAGATGATGAAATTCGCCCGATGATGGAGGCCGTCGAAGGGCCAGAAGACGCCGATCTTTGTGCAACAAACGAGAATTTGGCAAAGGTCTTGCTGTCGGTTTTTGGGTCTCGGGAAGCCTTGATCGAGAAGGTTGCCAGCCAGTAGCATGAGGATCATGG
Organism: uncultured Loktanella sp.; assembly: GCA_964478505.1. Lineage (GTDB taxonomy): Bacteria > Pseudomonadota > Alphaproteobacteria > Rhodobacterales > Rhodobacteraceae > Yoonia. Next base: position 532 of record CAYZKE010000004.1, on the reverse strand, counting down.
CCCATGCCCCGCCCGTTGGTCGTGGCACCGCGCCCTAGTTTCAGCCGGCAGACGGCTTCCACCAGAACACCACGGCCCGATGCGAGCTGATGCAATAGGATGGGGCCCGTCTCTTACAGAGCCAGTCACCACCTTTCCATCATGCCCGCCCTGGGCCGCGCCGATCTGCCCTGCGGGTGACGGTCGCTTGTGCATCGGATCTCGCCCGATCCGGTTTTTCTGGTCGCTTGGGGTTCGGACAAGCCGAACGCCACTGCGCGACGATCAGGGGACCGCCGGTCCCCCAATGCAACCCTGAAATACTGCGCCCAAAGGGGTGTCCCCATCATCGGTCACGGCTGCGCCGCGCTGCGTTGACGGGTGATCCCCCTCCCCTTTGGGCTGGATTTCAGCATTGCATCGGTTCCCCCCCTGCTCTCGGCGAGGGCCAAGGTTTCAGGAGAGGCACCGCTACGCGGACCTTCCAGAACCCTTGTCCGATTTTGGGAAACACCAGAACGGACCACACCACAAAGGATCAAGATATGAGCAA